>NZ_JBIPPD010000063.1:0-15093 GCF_044368625.1 Flavobacterium sp.
AAATATTCAAGATAACACCCAATCAATTTAAAAATAATATCCTAAATTTGAATCTAAATTAAAATCAACTCTCATCAATAACGTTGTGAAACTTTACATTTAGTGAAACTTTTTTACCACTTCTTGTTCGGCAACAGTTGCAAAATCAGCTATCAATCGATCGGCATAATTGTCTAGCAATTCGCGAACGCGTTCGTGTTTTGTACATTTCACAATCAAACCAGCGTGGTAATCGAGCGGCACTCTGAAACAAACTTCTGCATCATTAAAACCAGACAAATCCGGGTGTTGGTATTTGGATAAGGTGAGAACAATTCCCGCAAAAGTTTTGGATACTGCCGGTATTTTATACTCTTTACCTTTAATTAATGCATCTTCAATTTTTGCCCATTCTGCCCAAAGATTCACGCCCGAAGCTGCTTCAACCATTTCGGCTAAATGAGCTCCGCCTACTCGAGAGGAGGTTTCTAGAAAATAAATTTTGCCATCTTCATTGCATTTAATAAATTCTGTATGATTGGCGCCGTGTTTCATTCCAAACGCTTTTAAAACTTGGGCATTTACTTTTTTAATTGCCTTGTCGTCTTTGGAATTATAAGGAATATTGGCGCTCCGAAAAATACCACCTCCTTGCGAAATTTCCATTGGCGTTGCTAGATATTGAGAGGTAATTGAAAAAAGTGTTTTTCCATTAAAATTGACTCCATCACAATGATACACCGCACCGGGTTTGAATTGTTCTACCAAATATTTCATTCGGTTGGTGTCGCCCAATTCATGGATTTTCTGCCACAATTCTTCTTTGGAATAAACCTTAATAATTCCAGTAGCTGAGGCTTCCGAACGGGGTTTTAATACCCATGGTGCCGCAACCGTATCGGCAAAATAATTGATTTCTTCGTCGTTAAACAATGCACTGAAAGCGGGAACAGGCACTCCAGCTGCTTGAGCTCGCATTCGCATCGCGAGTTTGTCTCGAAAATACCTTCCAGTAGTTTGTCCCATTCCGTCAATTCGGAGGTTTTCTCGTAAATACGTCGCTTTTTCTACATCATAATCGTCCAAAGCAACGATGGCATCAATTTTATTCGATTTCATCAATCCACCAACACCGGCTAGCAAATCTTCCAAATTCCAATCAATATCCTGTCCGGGCATGAAAAATATTTCATCAATATGATCCATCGCCCAAGGTTGGTCTCGCAGTTTTTCGGAAGTAATCAAATAAACCCGATTGCCTTGATTTTTTAAATTAATTAAAAAGTCATTTCCTTTAAAGAAATTGGAGATGCAAATAAATGTTTTGGTGGCGTTTTCCATTTTAAATGTGTTGAATAAAATTAGTAATTAAATGAACTCCATAAGCCGTTGCGTGTTTTGTTTTGGCAAATTCATCATCACCAAAAGCAACTCCTGCAATGTCTAAATGTGCCCAAGATGGATGACTATCGGTAAAAAATTCTAAAAACTTAGCCGCCGAAATGGCTCCAGCAACGGGCTTGCCTGAATAATTTTTTACATCAGCAATTTCACTTTCAATATCGCTTTTGTAACAGTCCCAAAGTGGCAATTGCCAAAGTAGCTCGCCTATTTCAGTTCCCGCTTGTTGCAAACGTTGAGACAAAGCATCATTATTGGTAAACAATGCCGCACATTCGTAACCAAAAGTCCCCACGGCACTTCCGGTTAAAGTGGCCAAATCAACGACAATTTCCGGCTTGTAGTTTTTGATCAAATACGCCAATCCGTCGGCAAGAATCAATCGTCCTTCGGCATCAGTATCTATAATTTCGATGGAATGTCCGGCATAACTTTGGATCACATCGCTCGGTAAAAACGAATGTGCATCGACCGAATTTTCGCATGCCGGAACAATTGCGGTAACCTGATACGGAAGTTTTAGGTCGGCAATGAGTTGCATCGCTCCTAAAACAGCGGCACCGCCGGCCATATCGCATTTCATCTGGACCATTCCGGCAGTCTTGATGTTCAAACCGCCGGTGTCAAACGTGATGCCTTTTCCGACCAAACCAATGTGCTTTTTGGCGTTTTCGGGTTTGTATTCCATAACAATGAACTGCGGTTCGGCAGCACTGCCTTTTCCAACAGCCAAAAATGCATGCAGTCCGGTTTGGGTTGCTTTCTTGCGATCAAAAGCAGTAACCTCAAATCCGTATTTTTCTCCTGAATTCTTTGCCCAATTGGCTAAATATTCGGGGGTAACTTTGTTGGGTGGTAAGTCGACCAAATGGAAGGTTTCCAGTTGTGCATTTGCAATTTTAAAGCCTCTCTTGGCACTTTCTTCTACTTCATTTTGGGAAAAATACTCCAAGACGAAATCTTTGGCTAGAAATGGATGAAGCTCGGTTTTCTTGAAATGACCAAGGTTATAGGTTCCTAGATACAATCCAGAAAAAACAGCTTCAATTTGACTATTAGAAAACTGTTCGGGAATTACTACACACGTTTTTAAACCGAACAATTCTTTTTGTTTAGCGGCAATTCTTCGGAAAGTTGTTTTTAGCGATTTATAATCGATATCTTTTCCTAAGCCAATAAAAATATAGGTACGCTCTTTTGAATCACTGATAAAAATACTGTCTTTACTTCCGTAAAAAACTTTGGATGATACCGAAACACCATTGAATTCGATGGGAATGATGCTCTTTTTGTAGGTTTCAAAAACCGGAATCAAGACAGTCCCCAAAAAATTATCGAGACTTTCAACTTTTTTTATGTTCATGTTTACTCGTTTTTATTACTAAAAAATAACCATTCAATTGCTTTAGGAAATTCGTCACTCCAAAACAATTCGTTGTGTTTGCCTTGCATATTGATACTCAAATGCACTTTCATTTTGTCTAAAAAACCTTTTTTATTCAGTAATCTTTTTTTGAATTTCTTGACGTGGTCAATCATTGTAGCACTTTCGTCACCTCCTGCATAAAGATAAATTCGAGTATCTTCGGGTTCATCCATATCTAGAAACGACAACTTTATTTTGGGAACCACCCACAATGAGGGCGAAAATATCATTAATTTTCCAAAAATTTCTGGATACATGATTCCAGAGAAAATACTTACCAATCCACCCATCGAACTTCCTCCGATTCCTGTATGGATTCGATCGGATTTCGTCCTGAAATTACTGTCTACAAAGGGTTTCAAGGTTTCGGTAACAAAGCGAATGTACTTTTTACCTTGACCGCTACCTAAAACTGTATTGCCTACATTGTATTCTTTAATTCGCTCTTTCTCTGCGTGTTCTACTGCAATAATGATCAGCTTACCGATGTTGTATTCGGACATTACCGCCAATTTTTTGTCAATTTCCCAGTTTCCGTATTTGGCATTTTCATGAAACAAATTTTGAGCATCTTGCAAATATAAAACAGGATAACGCTCAGTAGATGTTTCGTAATCATGTGGTAACAAAGCCCAAACGCGTCGGGTTTTATTGAGTTGTGGAATTTCAAATTCTTCCGAAATCAAATGCACTTTTGGCAAGAACTGCGATTTGAACGGAAGCCAATTGCGACGCCACTTGGCAACATGTTCTTTTTTTATACCATTGCGTTGTTTGGTTGAGCGGTTTTCGGTTCGGTTTCCAAACTTGTCGATTTCCACATCACTCCAATCTCCACGGGTAAATTTGTATAAAAGCTCTTCGGGGTAAACAAAATCTGGATGGAACTTAAAATGATACAAACCTTGTCCCACGCGTTCCATCTGAAACTTTTTATCCTGTGTTACCCAATTATTAAAATTTCCCGAAATGTAAACAGGTCGTTCGTCATCCTCATCAGTGGTTAAAATAATATTGAGTTGGGGTTCTGTAATTTTTTTTAATACGGGTTCTTCGATTATTGGATGTTCTTCCGACTTCATAAGTATCATTTTCAACTTTTGTTTCGTAAAAATACTTTTTTGTTTTGCGATAACAAAGCACATCATAAAAATTACACAAGTGTTTGGTTTTACTTGATATTTTTTCAGAATCTGTAAATTATTACACCATACTCGGGTAAAAATTTTTAATTATTTGCTCTTTTGAATCGAATGCAAATAGTTATTGGTTCATCTCCTTTGGAAAAAAACACAAAAGAAAAAAAAACGCATCTAAAAATTTCTAGATGCGTTTTACAATTGTATATGAAAAATTTAAATCTTAAATTGACTGAAAGAATTTATGCTGCTTTCTCTAAAGCGATAAAGTGCGTCAATTCTCCTTTTTTATTGAAAATTGGAAAACTTCGAATGTGACATTCGTAGGGTTCACCGTTTTTTCGGTAGTTGGTAAGGGATGCTTCAAAAGGTTTTCTTTGTGCAATTGCTTGATTGATTTCGGCACGTTTTTCGGGAGAAGTTCCTGTTCCTTGAAACATTTTAGGAGAGTTTCCAACAACCTCAGCAGGCTGATAACCACTCATTTCTGCAATTCCGTACGATGCAAAAACAATTTGAAGGTTTGCATTGGTAACCAAAATAGCATCATTTGTTTGCAATTCTTCGTCCAAATCCAAAGTCAAATTCCATTTATACACTTTAGACAACTGATTCAACAGTGATAAATCATGTTGAGCTCCTAATAAAGTACGAAAAAAAACACTGTAAAGATCCCACGAAAGTAGCGGCATCTTGGCATTAAGGGGACCCTGGTTTACAGCAGCCACACTCTTATCATAGTCTTTTAAATCAAGCATATTCTTAAAATATTAATATGCAAAATTAAATTTAAATTTCATCTAACAGTCGTAATTGAATAAGTTTAACTTCTGTTCAATAAAAAAAGGGCTTTAAAAGTCAAATTTGAGCTGTACCACTACGGTTTTTTTGACATCCGTATTCAAGTTTGTTACTGAAATTCCCAACAATCTGACTGAATTTTTCATTCGCTCTTGGTACAGCAATTCTTTGACCGTTTCGAACAATAATGATTTATTGGCAATAAAATAGGGCAAGGTTTTACTACGCGTTTGCAATGAAAAATCGCTGTATTTAATTTTCAAGGTTACGGTTTTTCCAGCAAGGTTTTGCTTCAACAAACGTCTTTCGAGTTGTTCGGCAATAACTTGAAGTTTTTCTTCCATAAATATTTCTGACGATAAATTTTCGTCGAATGTGTGTTCGGTAGCTACAGATTTCGCAACTCGTTCCGATTTTACTTCACTGTTGTGAATGCCACGAACTACATTATAATAGAACGCTCCGGACTTTCCGAAGTGTTTTTCTAAAAAATCGAGTTCTTTTTTCTTTAAATCCAATCCTGTAAAAATTCCCAACTGGTACATTTTTTCGGTCGTCACTTTCCCTACACCGTAAAATTTTCGGATGGGTAATGCTTCTAAAAAACCGAGGACTTCATCTGGATTCACTGTTTTCTGTCCGTTGGGTTTATTGAAGTCTGATGCAATTTTCGCTACAAATTTATTAACGGATATTCCTGCAGAGGCGGTAAGACCTACTTCGTTAAAAATGCGTTCTCGGATTTCTTTGGCAATTAAAGTAGCACTCGGATTTCCTTTTTTATTTTGGGTTACATCGAGATAGGCCTCATCAAGGGAGAGCGGCTCCACCAAGTCTGTGTAGTCGTAAAAAATAGCTTGAACTTTTTTCGAAATTTCTTTGTAACGGTCAAAACGCGGACGAACAAAAATAATTTCAGGACAGTATTTTTTGGCCAAAACACCGCTTATTGCGCTTCGGACACCAAATTTTCGCGCTTCATAACTTGCAGCCGAAACTACGCCACGAGCTTCACTCCCGCCAACAGCAACGGGTTTTCCTTTGAGTTCAGGAAAATCCATTTGTTCAACAGATGCATAAAATGCGTCCATATCCACATGAATAATTTTACGGTTTGTAGGAAATGAAATGGCTTGGGTCAATGTTTTTTTTCGTCTGGTTTTAGGTATTTTTCTTCTACGTCGCTTTTTATTCTTCGTTCAGTTGGAAAAAAGAAGCTAAGGGGTTTTTGTTTGAAATGGCTCCAAATGGCGGCGGTTACAAATCGTAACTCAAAGATTGAAATGGCGCGCGAACGAAAAGCCAAACCCAAAGAAAGTCCGAAACTTACTGAAAAATTGATAAAACCAATTACACCAATCCCAAAAATACCCCAAAAAAGCAATGACGAGGTTACATGAAAATCGGCACCATAAAGTGCCAGTGCTAGATTACCGCTGGCAAAACTGATGTGTCTGATATCTAAATTGAGCCCTAAAAAAAGTCCGACAGAAGCGGTACTACCCATAAATACGCCAAACCAAAAATTGGAAATAATTCCAGCCCACCTCTTTTCGTACCAATTTGAAAACCTCTTGGTTCGCGCTTTCCCAAATGTCTTTTTGAGCAACGGGTGTTCTTGAATACGGTAATACACTTGATTGTGTTTGTCTCGGTTTGAAACCACTCCAGAGATAATTCCGCTTAAAAAAAGAAACAAACCAGCAATTGCGGCATGAAACATCGCTAGGGAATGAACCGGACTAATATCGGTAAGCATGTGTTCCCATTTAACAGCAGCAATATTGGTATCAAAAATTTGTTCAAAAGCCCAAATTAAAAAAAGCGAAACAGGAAAAGCCATCACTACATTTCCAAAAAATGCAATAAACTGCGATCTAAAAACACGTGCAAAAAGTATTGCAAAAGCACCGTATTTCTGACTTTTGTTTCCTTCTTTCTTGTGTCCCTCTTCCAAGGCACGGGCCAAAGCCGCTGCTGTTAAAGCGGGCTGTTTGGTTGCCAAAGCAAATCCTAAAAGTGCGATGGTAATAAATCCAATTGAATAATTCATACTGTACAAGAATGCCTGTCCGAAATAACTGGTATCAACCTTTGACAATAAGAGTTTTATAATACATAAAAAACCTACGATTAGTCCACCGCCCAACGCTTTTTGGAGCATACTGAAATATTCTTTTCGGTTTTCGGTAATGTAGTTTCCTCCTGTTTTGGCGGTATGTTGGGTAATTTCGTACGAAAGCAATTGGGTACTTTCTGCAATAAATTTTCGAACGTTATTCTTATAACAATTGTATTGAATGAGTTGCAAACTCATTTTTACCGCATTTTCTTCAATATCCGTTGGAGTATCCACAATTATAAGCGGAAAAAGCACTTTTAATCGAACCAATTGTTGTCGAATTCGAAGTAAATTTTGATTCACGCGAAGGGATATTCCGTATTTCGAACTGTTTTTGAAGGCTTTGTCTACAAAAACTTCGCATTGTTGATGGAAAACCAACAATTGTTTGTAAGACAAATCGTTAGAAGTTAAAAAGTGCGGCTTTTCAGTTTTAATTCGTGTCTCAATCATCAACAATTCTTTTTCAAAAGCAGTAAACGGGCTTTCAATTCCATTGTATTCCGGAACCATTTTCAACACGTCGGTTTCCATAGCCCGACCCCCAATTCTTTGCGTAATGAGTGTCATTGCAAAAAGCAATTCTGAAAGTGCCGAGAAAGGTTCTACCTCTTTATAAATGGATTTGAACTCCAACATTTTGTGAAGTTGCAACAACTGTTCAAAAGGAATTTTTTTGACCCAAATACTGTCGCTTGATAGGTAAAAAACTTGATTGAGTACAAATTCTAAGGCATCTTTTTGTGGCTGATTCGGTAATACTTTGGCATACAAACGGCGGCGGACTTCAAAGAAAAAATCCACATCTTGTAAAATTCCCGCATCAGTAATCGTGAGGTTAAACTTTTTTTGATTCAGAATCTGATTCAGATAAATAGCCAACTCTTTCCGGAATCTCGGGTTGTGATCTAGGAACTGTAAAAATTCGGTTAAATCAATAGTTTCAATGTGATTGGGATGTTCCGGTCGAAAAAACTGAACCAAATCTATTAGCAATTCCAAGTCGTCTTCTTTAAAAAGCCAACCATCATTATCGTTGAAATGTTGTGCCATAAATGTGGCTAAACTTCGCTTAACTTTGGATTTTTTAGATTTTTTAAACAATCGATATGCCATCTACTTCTTTGAATTATTTGCGAATAAAAGTACAAAGAGAATTGATTAAATAAGTAACTTGCCACACATTTATTTCAAAATAAAATGCAGGAAATTGAACGAAAATTTTTAGTTAGAAACGACCTTTTTAAGTTTTTGGCTGCAGCCAAAAAAAATATCGCACAAGGATATTTGAATACCAATCCCGAGCGAACCGTTCGTATACGAATTGCCAACGAAAAAGCCTTTTTGACCATTAAAGGAATTGGTAATGAAAGTGGCATGACTCGTTTTGAATGGGAAAAAGAAATCCCGCTTGACGAGGCGAAATCATTGCTTTTGCTGTGTGAAAAAGGCGTAATTGAGAAAACACGGTATGAAATTCCCGTTGGTAATCATTTGTATGAAGTAGACGAATTTTACGGAGAAAACCAAGGTTTGATTGTTGCAGAAATTGAACTTACGGCAGAAAATGAGGCTTTCGAGAAACCCGATTGGTTAGGAATCGAAGTGACCAATAACGAGCGGTATTACAACGCTTACTTGAGCCGAAATCCGTTTAAAGATTGGAAAATTTAACTAATTCGGTTTGAAATTGATTTCCACTTTATTGGAGACAAAAACGCCTTTGAAAAAGTTGGGGTCTTCCATCATTTTATCGTAAACCTCTGGGTCGATTCGATCTTTATATTCCTCTTTCATCGCGACTAAAGTCAATTCGAAATAATGTTTGGCGTTTTCGTCGAGGTAATATTCATTAGGTTCCATATAATAATAACGGTTTTTGTTCCATGTAAAAGTTGCTTCAAAAAATTCTTTTTGATTGGGAAGTAAAGTGTGGTAGTAATTATCGATTTTTTTATAAAATTTTATCATATAATCCTTGGAAGGATTTAAAAGTCCTATACTGCCTTCTTCATTAAAAATCTTGAATAATTTAGTTGGGTTTTCTTCGAGTTTTTTAGCCAATTGAATGATGATCAACGAATCTCTTTGGTTTTGGGAAAGCGTTTCGTCGAAATCAAATTCGGACTTTTCTGAGAAAAACTGGTTAAAAGCTTGACCGATTTCGATAAAAGTTTTATTCTCATATATTTTATAGTAAATTTCCTTTGTCATTGAACCTCCGGTACTTGGTGAAATTTTTTTGGGTGTAAAGAAAAAATGCAATGTATCTGCTGTATTGTTTTGCAGATGATATTTCACTGTAAAAATTCGCTCGGTTTCACTTTGATCGTTAGAGGCAACGGCATCAATTTGTAACGTTAATGGTTGAGCCGCTAGCAAACCATTAACCAAAAAAAACAAAAATAAAAAGATTCGCATGTAAAGATTTTTGAAATTCGAAAATACAAATTATCTGCACTTTTTTTTCTGAAAAACACACATTAACGCAGGATTAACTTTCCCATCGTAAGTGGCACTTCGAAATCGAGATTATTCACAATATAATTATTAAAAAAATGGAATTGTACCCGTAAAGTAAACGCAAAAAAGTACATTCTTATTTTTTTATACCAAAAAAATTATACTTACAAAAATATTTGACTTAATTTGCATTTAAAATTTTATAAAATGGCAACAATACTCCATAGCAGCACTTATAAAACTACCAAATTTTTATTTTTATTGTTTGGTTTTTTATTCATTTGGGACGGATTTTCGCAAAATAAAATTGCCGACGAAGTTCAAAAACTGCAACAGCTGAACACAGCATTTGTAGCTATTTCGCCTTTAACAGTGGACAGTTCCATATCCAAAACAGAGATTAATCAGGCGGTAACTGATGCCACCGTTGCTAAAATAAATCGGGCAGAAATAAACCAAATTGCAGCGGGTGGCGTGGAATTTTTGGAACTCAATATTCCGTACCAAAATCAAGTGTACCGTGTTTTATTGTATCGTGTAAATCCATTTACTGAAGCGTTTAAAATACAAGCGGACAGGCAAAACGATATTTCGTATCAAAAAGGCGTTTATTATCGCGGCATTATCAAGGGAAATGCGAATTCGGTTGCATCTTTTAATTTTTTTAACGGCTAATTTAACGGTGTTTTTTCTTCTAACGAATTGGGCAATGTTGTGGTTGGAAAAATCGACAAACCCAATAATCAAGTCGATTATATTGTGTATTCGGATGCGAATTTCTTGGTGACCAATGATTTTATATGCCATACCCAAGACGAAGATTTACCTGCATCAACCACCAACAGCACTTTGGAAACCAACACATTAAAGTGCGTTACTTTTTATTTTGAAGTTGATTATAATTTGTATGTAGCCAATGGAAGCAATTCCTTGACCACTTCCAATTGGGCAACTTCAGTATTCAATAATGTACAAACTTTGTTTGCCAACGCGGGCGTTACTACTGCCTTAAATGCAGTTTACATCTGGACAACACCGGATGTGTATGAAAACGTGGGCACTTCCTCATTTGATTATTTATCTGCTTTTCAAGAATACCGACCTTTTGTAAACGGTGATGTTGGCGTACTCATCGGAATCGATCCGGGAGGTTTGGGCGGCGTTGCCTATTTAAATGGCATTTGTACCAATTTTAATTACGGATATTCGGATGTGGATGGAATTTCGGTCGTTTCGGTTCCTACCTATTCATGGACAACCCAAGTAATGACACACGAATTAGGACACTTGATGGGTTCGCCCCATACCCATGCCTGTTTTTGGAATGGAAAAAACACGCCCATTGACGGTTGTGGTTCTCAAGCGGGTTATCCTGAACAAGGTTGTGATTTAATTGGACCTATACCAACTACGTCAATTAAGGGAACCATTATGAGTTATTGCCACCTTGTTTGAGTACCGATTGCACTATCTGCAGTAATTTGGTTTCGACTGTTCAAACCACGAGTATTTCCGAAACTTCGGCAACCATCACTTGGAATGATTTTGGCACAACGGCTTCTTGGCAAATTTCGGTCCGACCGTTTTCGGCAACAACATCCGTTTGGAATACCGTTTCGCAAGCGAGTTATCAAGCAACGGGATTACTTTCCAATACCTATTATCGAGTGAGAATCCGACCCAACTGCACCACACCATCATCGCAAATTAAAGAATTTGTATTCGCTACGTCTGGAAATTATTGTGGAGGAATGCCCTTTTACGATACCGGAGGAGCTACAGGTTCTTACACCAACAATGAGGCTTTTACAAGAACCATAACGCCTAATGTGGCTAACAAAAAAATTACAGCAACCTTTACGCAATTTTCGGTAGAAAGTGACTACGATTATTTATTTATCTACGATGGCCCAAACGACTCGTACCCAGAAATGAACTTTGGCAACGGATTTACCGGAACTGTTTCTCCAGGAACTATCACTTCTACCGCACCCGATGGATCGCTTACTTTTAAATTTGAATCCGATTTTACCGAAACCGATTTGGGTTGGACTGCCACTATTGGCTGCGTCAATATGCTAGGAGTCGACTCCAATGATTACATCGATTTCACGTATTATCCTAATCCAACTACGCATCATGTGGTACTCAAAGCCAACACGACCTTTACAAAAATAGAAGTCTATAATGTAGCAGGTCAAAAATTGTTTTCGCAAACATTGGACGCTTTGGAAACAAATGTAAATTTATCGCAGTTTGCCGCAGGAACGTACTTCTTTAAAGTGCAATTTGGTGATAAGGAGAAAAACTTTAAAATCTTGAAGTTATAGGTTTTACTTAACGATAGTATTTGAATTAAGCCATTTGAAAAAGTGGCTTTTTTTTATGTTTGCAAAAAAAATGATATGAAAATACAATTCGCATCGGCACTTTATTTTTTATTTGCTTATCTTCGTTAAGGCATATTTTGAGCCTTAAAAAGGCTTTTGTTACTCATTTCTGTGCCAAATTGAGTTCGCTTTTCGGACTTTTAAAAATATAATTACTTGAAAATCAATATTTTATATTCTTATTTGTTAAAATCAACAAAAAACGCACTTTTACTTTTTTTACTAGTAAGTTGTAGTTCTATTTTATATTCTCAAAAAAAATTAATTATGCCACAACATCTTCAAAAAGGCGATACTGTAGCCATTGTTGCCACTGCAAGAAAAATTGATGTATCTACTTTACAACCCGGAATCAAATTACTTGAAAGTTGGGGTTTAAAAGTGATTTTAGGGAAAACAATTGGATTGCAACAAAATCAATTGGCGGGAGCCGACTGGCAACGAGCGACTGATTTTCAAGAAATGTTGGACAATCCTTCGGTTAAAGCCATTTGGGCTGCCAAAGGTGGTTACGGAACGGTTAAAATTGTAGATCGAATTGACTTTTCGAGATTTAAAAAAAACCCGAAATGGATTGTAGGTTTTAGCGATGTTACCGTTTTGCACAGCCATCTCAATAAGTTGGGATTTGAAACGGCACATGCTATGATGGCTATTTCGACCCCATCGGCAACCGCTGCTGCAAAGGAAAGTTTGCGCAAGGTTTTCTTTGGAGAAAAGTTACACTATACGATTCCGCATCATTCATTTAATAAATTAGGTCAAGCCAAAGGCACGTTGGTTGGTGGAAATTTATCGGTTTTGTACAGCATTCAAGGTTCTGTTTCGGAAGTTGACTTGAGTGGTAAAATTTTGTTTCTAGAAGATTTGGACGAATACTTGTACCATATCGATCGGATGATGACCAATTTAAAACGAAACGGTTCGCTCAAAAATGTCAAAGGAATTATTATTGGCGGCATGACTTCGATGAATGATAATGACATTCCATGGGGTAAAGACGCCTTGGAAATCATTCAGGAGGTGGTTAAAGATCTGGATATTCCGGTGGCGTACCAATTTCCGGCCGGACACATCAAAGACAACCGCGCTTTGATATTGGGTAGAAACATCACCCTTGAAGTTACCGATAAAGAAACGAAAGTTGTATTTGATTAGAACCGTATTTCTCAAAAATATATTATGGCGCAACACAATGATTTGGGTAAAGAGGGAGAGGAATTGGCCGTAGCCTACTTGGAACAGCATGGCTACACGATTTTGGAACGCAATTGGACATTTCAAAAAGCGGAAATTGATATAATTGCTCAAAAAGATGAAATTCTGGCCGTGGTGGAAGTAAAAACCCGAAGCAGTACTGATTTTGGTTTGCCACAAGATTTTGTAAAACCCAAAAAAATTCAGTTGCTGGTTAAGGCCGTAAACGAATATGCGATTAGTAATGATATTGATTACAAAATCCGGTTTGACATTATTGCCATTAGTAAAGACGCTGCCCGGAAATTTGTAATCGAGCATATTGAAGATGCCTTTTATCATTTTTAGTCTTTTTTTATGTTACAGTTTTAACAAAATGTATAAATATGCTATATTTGCACTACACAACTAAATTTTTATGAAAACTGTATCCTCCGTAGTTGAAAACTACATTAAAACTAAGCCATTTTTACTCAGTGCACTTTCTCAGGGAATCATTAATTTAACCTCGCTTGCTCGAAATATTATGGTCGAGTTGGAAAGCGATTTGGGCAAAGATGTCAAGCAGGGAGCTGTAGTTATGGCATTGAAGCGGTTATCTGACGATTTAGATTTTAGAGTGAATCACAAGATTGTGAAAGTGCTCAAAAACATTGGTGAGATTACTGTTCGATCGTCGTTAGTGGATTTTAATTTTGCCGTTTCCGATACCATTTTAAACAGTCAGGCGGAATTAATTTCTGAAATTAATGAACATTCGGATATTTTTTATACTTCGTCTCGCGGTGTAAACGAAACCAATATTGTGATTAGCGAGAGCGTTGCACATTTGGTAGAAAAACATTTTGCTTCCGAAAAACTTATTGAAAAAACAGCCGATTTGGCTTCTATAACCATCAAATTACCTAAGGACAATATTTCTACTCCTGGGGTTTATTACTTTATTTTCCAACGCTTGGCGTGGGAAGGTATTACGGTTAAGGAAGTAATTTCGACGTCGTACGAATTTACCATTTTTGTGGACGAGGAAAAAGTAGATGTAGCGTTTAAAGTGATTAAAGATTTGAAATTGTTGTAGGATATTTATTTACATACCCACAAAGAGAAGAACAGCTACCCGAAAAGTAGCAGTTTCGAATTTTAGAAATCAGAATAATTTTTTTTGCACACTTTTTTTGTTTTGTGTCAAGTTTAAAGAAAAGTCTAGCTGTATTGACCTCAACATTATAATTTTTCTGTTTTCAATTTTTATGGGAAAACAGTGTTTTTTAATATCATTTTCATACCTATAACTTATAAAAAAAATAGAAATAAAAAAGGTTTTGCTGAGGCAAAACCTTTTATTGATTTAGGGTGTTGGTGTGGGGAATTTGGGTTGCCTTTGGGTTGTTAATTATGCACAACTGCTTTAAAATGTGGTTGTAGGTTTTATATTTACATTTCCTCTAGAAAATTAATATTTACTTCCAGTGCTTTATATTTATTGTTTTTTTTAATTTTCGTATCTATTAAATATACAACACAATTATAAAATTTATCGATACTATTTTTATGTCCTATTTTTTGCATCTTCTTAATGCAATAAACTTTTTCATCATTTTTTCTAATAAATTTTTTGTCAATCCATTTAACATCTGCTTTATTATCAAAATCTATTAAATCGTCAATGTTGGTTGGTATTAATAGTTGACTATTTAATGAATCATTAAAGTAATAAGTATAGATATAACTAAAAGGTTCATTATTTTTAGATACAGTTGTTTTTAAGGACATATTTTTTTTGTGATTAAAGTATAAGTAAACAGTATCTTTTTGTACTTGTCCGGTAACTATTGCATAAAAAAACAAGAAAATCAATACAAATTTTTTTTTCATGATTTAGAGACAATTTTTGGTTATTTGATTCTCGTATTGAGCGTATTGTTGATAGAAATAATTTTCAACAGGATCATTTATAGTAGTTTCCGTAAATGAATCGCAATTATGCAGTCCATTTAAAGTAATATATTTGAAAAATTTATTCCAGTTCCAGTTTTCATTAATATTTAAAATGCATATCCTTTTTTAATCATACTCCTGTAATACTTGCTATCACTAGTCTATCGAAGATTTTCTCACCAAAATATCTGCGATTTAGCTTATAAACAAACTCGTTCAGATACAGTTGTAAGTTTT
>NZ_JBIPPD010000064.1:0-15077 GCF_044368625.1 Flavobacterium sp.
TTTCTATTATGGTTAGGTATTTTGCTTTATAATTATCACTTACAAAACTTTTTTCTAAAACAGACAACATTTCCGCTTTTGCATACAAGAAAAGTTCCAACGTATGATCCAATACTTTTTTATTCAAACCACCATTTTCATAAGCCAATAAAAAATCGGCATACTTCAATTTCCTTTTTTTTGCATTCAATGTCAGTGCCAATTCTTCAGTATCGTTTGGGTTTACTAATGTTGTCGGTACTAAATCGTAAGCAGGACAAAGACTCATTCCTAATCCTTCTTTTTCCAAAAGTGAAAAGTTTTTCAAATGCATATCCGAATTTCCAGTAAAAAAACTAAAAAGTACTTGTTCGTAAAAATTACTGACATCCAGTAAGGGCGCGTTCGAATATTTTAATACCAATTTTGCAACTTGTTCATGACTTCCCTTATATTTATCTTCGGTCAATCGCTCGCTAAGTTGGCACATATCTTCCATTTGCAACTTCCCTTTTCGGGTTCGGTCCACTCGCTTGGTAATGTAACATAAAGTTTCGTCCTGCAGTTTTACTAAACTATGCGGGACTACTTTAATACCACAAACTTCAGCCATGTGCATGGTTGCACTTTCAAGTTCAGGCAATTGTTCATAGTGTTCAGACGGTGGTTTGAGGATATAATCGCCGTAAAGTCCTACTATTGTTAATTTTTTAGTAAGATTTTTTTCTTGCTTTCGGTATAAGCTCAGCGAAACTTTGGCTTGCACTCCTGTAACCGCCATTTGACTTTGGATGACTTGGGTAGCTAGTTCTTGTAAGTCTTCTAAATTATAGGCGAGTTGGGGTGTTTTTAATTGTCCAAAAAATCGTTTGTTACATGCTTCATGAAAATCAGAATTTTGGTCAAATAAGACTTCATAACAATGCAAACACCTTTTACCGTAGAAAGTACTTTTTTCGAGTACTTGCATCGGAAAGTTTTGACGTGCTAAATATTTCTTCTTATAATTTTTCATTGTTATTTTCCACACTTACAGCACCAATGCAGTCTTTACAGCAGGTGAGTAGTAATCCCATCCGGTCTTTATAATTTATTTTCCAATTTTTTTCTGCCAAGTCCAACAGCCAACCTTCGGGGATTAATCCGTCAAAAAAGGCAAACAATGTTGTACTATGAAATTTTTTTTGAGAAACAGGCAAAGTTACACTTACGGATTCTGCTTGGTCATTTTGTAAATAATCTATATCATATTCGAATGAATAACCAGCGTCAGTTTCACTTACTACGCCACAAAACACGTTTTTTAGATATACTTTTCCACTTCTATTCATTACTAATTATTTTTTCTCGATGCATTGAAACGACCCCCAATTCTTCGCCAAATAAACGCAATACATCGTTTACTTTGTCTGTTCGTAAGGTGTTTTTTCCTTGTTCTAAATCTCTTACAAATCGCAATCCTACTCCCGCTTTTAGAGCTAGTTCGGGCTGTGTGAGTTTGTTTTCTTTTCGTCTTTTTTTTACGTGAAGGCTGATGTTGTTTAGATTTTCTTTCATTTTTATACCTTTAAACCTACAAATATACTATTTTTTTGATTTTTAATACCTAATATGGTATATTTTTTAATTTTATTATTTTTTTATACCTTTAATAGCATAAAAATGAATATTTTTTATATTTTGATGTAGTTAGGGTATAATTTATGAAATTATTTGAAGTAATTTTGAAGTAATTCGGTTGCTGCTGCAAAAGGGGATTTGACATTTGTAGCAACTGCAGCTTTGTTTTCTTCAAGCAATTTTCTTATGTCGGGATTGTTGTAAAAGTTTGATCGTAGTTGTTCGTCAATGGTTTCCATCATCCAATATTGATTTTGTTCTCGACGTTTTTCTTCAAAATAATGGTTGGAAGTTGTCAACTCTAAATAACTCGTAATGGTTTCCCAAACGGTATCAACTCCTGCTTTTGAAATGGAACTGCAGGTCGTTACTTTTGGATTCCATCCCGAATTTTTAGCAGGAAATAAATGCAACGCTCGATTGAATTCAATCTTGGCAAGTTGTGCTTTTTTGATGTTGTCGCCATCGGCTTTGTTGATGACAATAGCATCGGCCATTTCCATAATACCTCTTTTAATTCCTTGCAATTCGTCTCCAGCTCCCGCTATTTTCAAAAGCAGAAAAAAATCAACCATACTGTGTACTGCGGTTTCACTTTGACCCACACCTACTGTTTCAATAATGATAACATCAAATCCATTTGCTTCGCAAAGTGTAATGGTTTCGCGGGTTTTTCGGGCTACACCTCCTAAGGTTGCTCCAGAAGCCGAAGGTCGGATGTAAGCATTTTTATCTTTAACCAATTCTTCCATTCGGGTCTTATCTCCCAAGATACTTCCATGCGAAATGGTCGAACTCGGATCTACAGCCAATACGGCGACTTTTTTTCCTAAACCGGTTAAATAAGTTCCAAAGGCTTCAATAAAGGTACTTTTTCCAACGCCAGGAACACCTGTAATTCCAATTCGAACCGACTTTTTGGAGTGGGGCAAACAGGCATTTATTATAGTATTGGCTTTTGCCAAATGTCCAATGTTAGTGCTTTCAACTAAAGTTATAGCACGACTTAAAGCGGTCATGTTTCCGGCCAAAATGCCGCTAACCAGTTCCTCAGCTGAAGGCTGCTCTTTGCGAAAGCGTTGAATGTTTGCAACCGAATTTTTATTGACAATTTCAGGGGTCGAAATGCCTTTTTTTTCTGATAATGCGGATGTTTTTGGAGCTGAATTTTTCACCTATTTGATTTGAAAAGTAAAAGTAAGAAAAACAGACAAGGTTTCAAAAAGCATTCAAGAAAATAGGAGTGAAGTGTAGTTTATAAAAGTGCGTTAAAAATATGCTAAGCAGTTTTATAATAGTATTTTTGCATTCTCTTTTAAGCTATGGAAAACATTATTTTAATTTTTATCTGTCTAGTTATTGGATTCATTCTCCAAAAGGTAAAAAGTTTTCCACAAAACAGCGCTCAAACGCTCAATCAATTAATAATATACATTTCATTGCCGGCTTTGGCATTGTACTACATTCCTAAAATTAAAATCAGTACCGATTTATTGTATCCCATAGGTGTGGCTTGGCTCGGATTTGGGTTAGCTTTTGTGTTTTTTGCTCTTTTAGGAAAAATTTTAGGATGGTCTAAAAAGTTAATTGGCTGTCTGGTTTTGACGGGAGGTTTAGGAAATACGTCCTTTGTGGGTTTTCCCGTTATCGAGGCCTTGTATGGAAAAGAAGGTCTTGAAACAGCTATTATTGTTGATCAACCGGGTAGTTTTATAGTACTTTCTACTTTAGGAATTTTGGTGGCAACCTACTATTCCAGAGGCACGGCAAATGCTTTTGAAATTCTAAAAAAAGTAGTTTTATTCCCTCCTTTCATTGCGTTTATCGCAGCTGGATTTATGAATATTCTTAAATATGATTTTACCAACGAAATGCAAATTGTTTTTCAAAAATTAGGTGCTACCGTAACACCAATTGCTTTGATTGCCGTTGGTTTACAACTTCGATTTGAAAGAGAAAGCAAACATTGGCAATTTTTAACATTGGGATTGGCATTCAAACTATTGATAATGCCATCTTTTTTCGTTGTTTTATATCTTTTTATTCTGAAAAAAAGCGGAGTAGTTATCGATGTTTCCATTATGGAAGCAGCAATGGCACCAATGATTACAGGTGCAATTTTGGCATCAACTTATGGTTTAAAACCCAAATTGAGTAGCATGATGATCGGTTTTGGAATTCCGCTTTCGTTTATCTCGCTTGCTTTCTGGTTTTGGATTTTACAGATTTTTTAAATTTGCTATGAAAACATTAGATTCTACAATTTCAAATTCTTCTACCGAAATCGCCCAAAAAACGGTCTACCCAATTTTATTTGCCGTTGCGATAGCGCATTTATTCAATGATTTATTACAAGCGGTTATTCCAGCTGCTTATCCGATTTTGAAAGAAAATTATAATTTGTCTTTTGCACAAATCGGTTTAATCACGTTGTCGTATCAATTGGCGGCTTCCATCTTGCAGCCGCTAGTAGGTTTATACACCGATAAAAACCCGAAACCTTTTTCGCAAATGTTCGGAATGCTTTTTTCGTTGGCAGGAATTATTTCTTTGGCATACGCCAATAGTTTTGGGTTAGTCATTATGGCAGTAGTTTTAATCGGTATTGGATCATCGATATTTCACCCCGAATCGTCGCGAATTTCGTTTTTAGCTTCCGGCGGAAAGAGGGGTTTGGCACAATCCATATTTCAATTGGGTGGAAATGCAGGAACAGCAATTGGGCCCCTTTTAGTAGCATTTATTGTAGTTCCTCGATCGCAGCATCATATTGTTTGGTTTGCAATAATTGCTTTACTAGCTCTTTTTGTATTGTACCGAATTGCTTTTTGGTATCAAAATCATTTAAATCTAAGAGCCAAAACGAAAGCGAATATCGTGTTGCCTGATTTGACTAAAAAGCAAGTGACTTTTGCAATAATAACGTTAATGATATTGATTTTTTCAAAGTTTTTTTACACGGCAAGTATTTCCAGCTATTTTACGTTTTATTTAATGGACAAATTTCAACTTTCCATTCAAGATGCTCAATTTCATCTTTTTTGGTTTTTGGCTGCTTGTGCTGTTGGGACTTTAATCGGCGGACCTTTAGGAGATAAATTCGGTCGAAAGTATGTGATTTGGTTTTCTGTTCTTGGAGCGGCTCCTTTTACTTTATTGTTGCCTTTTGCCGATTTATTTTGGACAGGTGTTTTGTCAGTCGTCATCGGAATGATTATCTCTTCTGCTTTTCCAGCAATTCTAGTATACGCACAAGAATTATTACCCAAAAAGCTCGGGATGGTTTCAGGTTTATTTTATGGATTTGCTTTTGGAATGGGCGGTTTGGGTTCGGCATTATTGGGGTCTTTGGCCGATAAAACGAGTATCATTTATGTGTACCAAATTTGTGCTTATTTACCTCTTATCGGAATAGTTGCTTTGTTTTTGCCTAATTTGAAGAAGAAATAGTATTTTTGATTTAGAACGTTTTTTTTACACTAAAATATGAATAAAGGAGTTATTACAACCGAAATTCTACAAAAACTGACGCAAATTGTAGGCGAAAAATTTATTTTTACCGACGAAGAAACTCGAAAGAAATACGGCCACGACGAAACGGAAGATTATAACTTTCCGCCTGCAGTACTACTAAAACCTGCCGATACAGCTGAGATTAGTGCTGTTTTGAAACTGGCAAACGAATATTTGATCCCAGTAACTCCCATTGGCGCTCAAACGGGTTTAAGCGGTGGTGCTTTGTGCCTAAATCAAGGAATTGGCTTGGCAATGGAACGCTTGAATAAAATTATCGAAATTGACGAAAATAATTTGCAAATTACTGTTGAACCAGCGGTGATTACACAAGTTTTGCGTGAAGCTGTTGCCGAGAAAGGGTTGTTTTATCCACCCGATCCGAGTTCGCAAGGCAGTTGCTGGATTGGCGGAAATGTTGCCGAAAATGCCGGTGGAGCTCGAGCCGTAAAATATGGCGTAACAAAAGATTATGTGTTGAATTTAGAAGTGGTTTTGCCTTCTGGCGAAATTATTTGGACAGGAGCCAATACTTTAAAAAATTCCACAGGATATAATTTAACGCAATTGATGGTGGGAAGTGAAGGAACTTTAGGAGTAATTACTAAAATTGTTTTAAAATTGTTGCCTAAAAACGCACACACGGTTTTAATGTTAGTTCCTTTTTTTAAAGCAAACGAAGCATGTGAGGCTGTTGCCAAAATTTTTCACGCCGGAATTGTTCCCAGTGCATTAGAGTTTATGGAACGCGACGCCATTGATTGGACATTGCGCTATGTAAATGATGTAAATATTTCAATAAAAGATGAAATTCAAGCCCATTTACTCATTGAAGTGGATGGTAATTATCCTGAAATTCTATTCAACGAAGCCGAGAAAATCAGTCTGGTTTTAGAACAATTTGAAATCGATGAAATTTTATTTGCCGACACCGAAGACCAGAAAAATGCGTTGTGGAAATTACGTCGGGCGGTTGGAGAAGCAGTTAAATCCAATTCGATTTACAAAGAAGAAGACACCGTCGTACCAAGATATGAATTACCGAAATTACTTTCGGGAATCAAAGAAATCGGAAACAAATACGGTTTCAAATCAGTATGTTACGGTCACGCGGGCGATGGAAATTTGCACGTCAATATTGTTAAAGAAAACATGAGTGAGGAAGCTTGGCATACCGAAATTCCAAAAGGGATTCGCGAAATTTTCGAACTTACGGTTTCTTTAAAAGGCACACTTTCTGGCGAACATGGAATCGGATATGTCCAAAAAGACTATATGGACATCGCTTTTTCAAAAGTTCAGATGGATTTAATGCGAAATATAAAAAACGTATTCGACCCCAATCATATATTAAATCCTAGGAAAATTTTCCCTGATCTCTGATTAAAAGTAAAATACTTTTTTGGGAGTTGAGCAGTTCGAAAAGCTTATGAAATTGGCATTTTCGATAAGTCGATTATTTTGTTGACCGTTTTTAAACTTTTTTCTGAATTGTTCGTTAGAAGTATATATAGTAGAGTTGGTATTTACATTAATTTTGCTTTTTTGCTGTGTATAATATAGCATTAAATGGATTTGTTACTGCTTAATTTCAAACGGGAAGACAGCATTTTATTCATAATTTTACAATAACAAAAAATCATTTATTCGTGGTTTTTTAAAGTCCAAAATTACGTTTTCCCATCTGCCTTTCGTAGGGTTTAACTTTTCTCAATTATGTTGTTTTATGGTTTTGAATCGTATTTGCGAGTTTTATCGCAGGCAATAAATAAAAATCAATTTAATTAATTTTAAGTTAAAAAATACGACAAATAGCGTATTGTTGTCAAAAATATTTTCATTAATTTTACTTTATTAACCAATAACAAATTTATAAAATGAAAAAAATTTTAACAGCAGTATGTGTTTTAGCAGGAACATTTTATGGAACTGCACAAGAAACAAAATTTGGTGTTCGTGCAGGAGTTGATTTGGCTACTGTTGAGCAAACAGCAACAGTTGGAGGTCTTACAGTATCTGGAAAAGCTTCTGAAACAGGATTTTTTGTAGGTGGTTTTGCATCAATTGGTATTACAGAATCTTTTGCTGTACAACCAGAAGTACTTTATGTAGCAATTAAAGACTTTAATATGTTAACCGTACCCGTATTAGGAAAATATGCGGTTGCAGAAAAAATTCATTTAATGGCGGGTCCCAGTTTTAACTATTTACTTGATGCTGAAGAGGATGAGTTTAAATTAAATGTGGATTTTAATTTTTTGGTATTTGTTTTAAAGTGTAAAGCCACCAATTTTTTGGTGGTTTTTTTTTCATTTATAATTTTCACAACTAAAATGGTGTATGATGTTGTCGTTTATAATTTGTTAATTTACCAAGTGATTCCCGATTGATAAGCGATAAAACACTTATATTTGCCCACTTAAATTCACCGGCAGAAAATCGCATTTATGAAGTTTGATTTATTAGCAAAAGATCCGCAATCTAAGGCACGTGCGGGAAGTATCACCACCGATCACGGCGTTATTGAAACCCCAATTTTTATGCCTGTAGGAACAGTGGCTTCTGTAAAAGGAGTACACCAACGGGAACTTAAAGAGGAAATAAATCCTGATATCATTCTTGGTAATACGTATCATTTGTATTTACGTCCACAAACCGAAATTCTTGAGAAAGCCGGTGGATTACATAAATTTATGAACTGGGACCGACCTATTTTAACTGATTCGGGTGGTTATCAAGTCTATTCTTTATCGGCTAATCGTAAAATCAAAGAAGAGGGAGTGAAGTTCAAATCGCACATTGACGGTTCGTATCACTTCTTTACGCCCGAAAATGTAATGGAAATTCAGCGAACCATTGGAGCAGATATCATCATGGCTTTTGACGAGTGTACACCGTATCCGTGTGATTATAAATATGCCCAACGTTCGATGAAAATGACACACCGTTGGCTCGATCGTTGCATCAATCATCTAGAAAAATTACCTTATAAATACGGTTACGAACAAACTTTTTTCCCCATAGTTCAAGGAAGTACCTACAAAGACTTGCGTAGACAATCGGCCGAATATATTGCCAATTCCAATCAACAAGGAAATGCAATTGGAGGACTTTCTGTAGGTGAACCTGCCGAAGAAATGTACGCCATGACCGAAGTGGTAACCGAAATTCTTCCAGAAGATAAACCCCGATACCTCATGGGAGTTGGAACGCCTACAAATATTTTAGAGAATATTGCGTTAGGAATTGATATGTTCGACTGTGTAATGCCCACTCGAAATGCCCGAAACGGAATGCTCTTTACGGCTCACGGAACCATCAATATTAAAAATAAAAAGTGGGAAGCTGATTTTTCTCCAGTCGATGAAATGGGACACACTTTTGTAGATACCGAATATACCAAAGCATATTTGCGTCATTTATTTGCTGCAAACGAATATTTGGGAAAACAAATTGCAACCATTCATAACCTTGGATTCTATATGTGGCTCGTGCGTGAAGCCCGAAAGCACATCATTGCAGGCGATTTTAGAACGTGGAAAGAAATGATGGTGAAACAAATGAGTCAACGATTATAAGACTTTAACAGTTACAGATGCATATTATTGACAAATATATTTTAAAGCGATATCTGGCTACTTTTAGTGTCATGTTATTATTGTTTATTCCAATAGGAATTGTAATTGACGTTTCGGAAAAAGTAAATAAAATGCTGCAGAATAAAGTGCCTTTTGCTAAAATTGCGATGTACTATCTTGACTTCACAATCTATTTTGCCAACCTTTTATTTCCCATATTTTTGTTCTTATCGGTCATTTGGTTTACTTCCAAGTTAGCCAACAATACCGAAATCATTGCTATATTGAGTTCAGGTATTTCATTCACGCGATTTTTACGACCTTACATTATTGGTGCATCTATCATTTCTGTTTTTTCGCTATTGATGGGGTTTTTCCTTGTGCCAAGTGCCAGTGAAGGATTTAACAATTTTAGATACTCCTACCTCAAAGGAAACGGAAAAAACGAAATGCGTAAAAGTGCAGATGTGTTCCGACAATTAGACGATAAAACCTATATATATGTAGGAAGTTTTAACCAAGAAAGTAAAACCGCTTTTAATTTTACGTTAGAAAAATTCAAAAAAGACAACACACTAGATTATAAAATTGCTGCAAATAGAATTTCTTGGAACGAAAAAGACAGTTCCTACACGATGTTTGGTTATCATAAACGAACCGTAGGTACTTTGAATGACAAAATCGAAATTCTACCCAAAAAAGATACCGTTTTCACTTTTGATTTAGAGGATTTAACTCCAACCGTTTATGTTGCAGAAACTCTTTCTTTGGGCGAATTAAATAAGTTTATCGATAAAGAGCGCGAACGTGGATCGTCCAATATCAATACCTATTTGGTGGTTTTATACAAGAAATACAGTATTCCAGTATCGGCTTTTATATTGACTATTATTGCCGTTGCCGTTTCTTCGATGAAACGCCGTGGCGGAATGGGAATGAACCTCGCCATTGGAATTGGTCTAGCATTTACTTTTATCTTTTTTGATAAAATATTTGGTGTTTTGGCCGAGAAATCAAGTATTCCGCCACTTTTAGCCGTTTGGATTCCCAACATTAGCTTCGGTATTTTAGCCGTTTACCTTCTCAACAATGCAAGAAAATAATTATTTAAAAAGTTACTTAAACCTCCATTTCATCGTTTTTATTTGGGGTTTTACAGCCGTTTTAGGCGCTTTAATTACCGTTAGAGAAGCTTCCTTGGTGTGGTATCGTATGGGTCTTGCAGGAATATTTTTAGTAATTTATTTACTTTACAAAAAGCAATCGCTACGACTTCCACTAAAATCAGTGGTCAAACTGATCTTGGTTGGTTTCCTGATTGCCATTCACTGGATTTATTTTTTTAAAGCCATTAATGTTTCCAATGTAGCCATAACTTTAGCGATGTTTTCTATGGGTGCTTTTTTTGCATCCATTTTAGAACCTTTAATTTACAAAAGAAAAATGCTTTGGTACGAAGTACTTTTTGGATTGATTATTATAGCAGGATTATTCATCATTATGCAAGTTGAAATTAAATACTTAGAAGGCATTCTTTATGCCTTATTTTCGGTATTTATTGGTGTGCTTTTTACCCTTTTTAATGGCAAATTAATCCAGCAACACGATTCGACTGTAATTACGGTCTACGAGTTTTTTGCTGGTTTTTTATTCGTTTCTGTATACTTACTTTTTGATGGAAAATTTAACGCTCAATTCTTCCAAATTTCAGGAACGGACTGGATGCTCATCCTCGTTCTCGCTTCCATTTGTACCGCATACGCTTTTACCGCTTCGGTACATGTGATGAAACGATTATCGCCTTACACAGTAATGTTAACCACCAATCTTGAGCCAGTTTATGGAATTGTTCTCGCGTACTTTATTATTGGTGAAGACGAAAAAATGAGTATGCCCTTTTACATCGGTTCAGGTTTGATTTTAATAACTGTTATACTAAATGGCGTAATTAAGAATAAAATTAAAGCGAAAAAGCAATTGGAGTAAATTTGAAAAGTGCCAAATTGCAAAAAAAAAACAGCATACGATAAATAAAAAAAAAATCTTTCGTTCACCATTTTATATTTTATCTTTGTAGTTCGAACCAAATTAAAAAACGCACAAACCCTATGGAATATTTAGATTTTGAGCTTCCTATAAAAGAACTTGAGGATCAGTTGGATAAATGTCAAATAATTGGTCTAGAATCCAATGTTGACGTAACCAATACATGCAAACAAATTGAAAAAAAATTAGAAGAAACCAAGAAGAAGATTTATAAAAATCTAACTGCCTGGCAGCGTGTTCAACTCTCAAGACATCCTAATCGGCCTTATACAATGGATCATATCCGTGCTTTATGTGGGGATACTTTTCTAGAATTATTTGGCGATAGAGGCTTTAAAGACGACAAAGCCATGGTAGGTGGTTTAGGAAAAATTGGCGGTCAATCTTTCATGATTGTTGGTCAACAAAAAGGTTTTAATACCAAAACACGACAGTTTCGAAATTTCGGAATGGCAAATCCTGAAGGGTACCGAAAAGCGTTGCGATTGATGAAAATGGCCGAAAAATTCAACATTCCGGTACTGACTTTAATTGACACTCCTGGTGCATATCCTGGATTAGAAGCCGAAGAACGGGGTCAAGGTGAAGCTATCGCGAGAAATATTCTGGAAATGATGCGACTTAAAACCCCTATTGTAACAGTGATTGTTGGTGAAGGTGCTTCAGGTGGTGCATTAGGAATAGGCGTAGGCGACCGCGTTTTGATGATGGAAAACACTTGGTATTCTGTAATTTCTCCAGAATCATGTTCGTCAATTTTGTGGAAAAGTTGGGAATATAAAGAAAAAGCTGCGGATGCACTGAAACTGACTTCAACCGATATGAAAAAGCAGAAGCTGGTGGATGATATTATTCCTGAACCTCTTGGTGGTGCACATTATGACCGCGAAACTGCTTTTAAAACGGTACAAGAATATATTTTAAAATCTTTTGATGAGCTAAAAGATTTATCAACATTGCAACTGGTGGAGCAAAGGATGGATAAATACAGTAAAATGGGCGAATTTAAAGAGTAATTTCTTACAAAAGTAGCACCAATCCGTCTCGTCCAGCAAAGCGCTACGAGACGGATTTTTTTTGACTTATCAACAATTTTTCTTTATTTATCAACAGTTTGGAATGACAACTCATTCCAATAATTTTTTTATTTTTAGTTACATTCGCACAATGGAAAATGTCAGAAATATCAACCCGATAAAAGTAGATAAAACTACCATTATCAATTTAGAGAAAGGGAAACTCCCACCACAAGCGCTTGATTTAGAAGAAGCCGTTTTGGGTGCGATGATGATTGATAAAAAAGGAGTCGATGAAGTTATTGATATTTTGCAACCAGACGCATTTTATAAAGACGCACACAAGCATATATTTGAAGCCATTGTACAGTTATTCACAGATACTCAGCCTATTGACTTATTAACAGTTTCGGCTCAGCTGAAAAAGAATGCAAAACTGGAAATGGCAGGTGGCGATTTTTATTTGATTCAGCTAACGCAAAAAATTTCTTCCTCGGCACATATCGAGTTTCACTCACGAATTATCTTACAGAAATTTATACAACGTAGTTTAATTAAAATTTCTTCTGAGATCATCGAAGAATCATACGATGAATCAACAGACGTTTTTGATTTGCTTGACAAAGCCGAGTCCAAACTGTATGAAGTAACTCAAGGCAACATTAAGCGAAGTTCAGAAACGGCTCAGAGTTTGGTTATCCAAGCCAAAAAACGAATTGAAGAAATAGCCGGTAAAGAAGGTTTGAGTGGGGTGGCTACAGGTTTTGAACTTTTGGACAAAGTGACTTCCGGATGGCAACCCAGTGATTTGATTATCATTGCAGCTCGACCCGGAATGGGGAAAACTGCGTTCGTACTTTCAATGGCAAGAAACATTGCTATTGATTTCGGTCATCCCGTGGCACTATTTTCTCTCGAAATGTCCTCTGTTCAGTTGATTACACGTTTGATTTCATCCGAAACGGGTTTGTCTTCTGAGAAATTGCGAACCGGTAAACTAGAAAAACACGAGTGGGAACAATTAAGTATTAAAGTAAAAAATCTCGAAAAAGCCCCTTTGTACATTGACGATACACCGTCACTCTCCATTTTTGATCTTCGGGCGAAATCCAGACGTTTGGCTTCGCAATACGGAATCAAATTAATTGTTGTTGATTATTTGCAGTTAATGACCGCTGGTGGAAACGGAAAAGGAGGCGGAAATCGGGAACAAGAAATTTCGACCATTTCTCGTAATTTAAAAGCTTTGGCCAAAGAATTAGCGGTTCCCGTAATCGCACTTTCACAACTTTCTCGAGCCGTTGAAACACGTGGATCGAGCAAGAGACCTTTGCTTTCGGATTTGAGGGAATCGGGTGCGATTGAGCAAGATGCCGATATCGTATCGTTTATTTACCGTCCTGAGTATTATAAAATTGATGAGTGGGACGACGACGAACATTCGCCAACAGATGGTCAGGCAGAGTTTATCATCGCAAAACACCGTAATGGTAGTTTAGAAAACATCCGACTGAAATTTATTGGAAACCTCGGTAAATTCGATAACCTTGAAAACTATGGTGAAGGTTATGACGATTTGCCTTCCAAAATGAATTTGGACGATCAAAATCCGTTTACCACCCCAAGAAGTTTGCCTTCGCCCAACGAGGCTTTTGGCAGCCGAAGCAACAATTTTGACGACGATAGCGACGTTCCTTTTTAAAAGCATACAAATCCGCCTCGAGCGGATTTTTTATGATTACTTTTGGGTTTATTCTGTTATCTTTGAAATAAAAAATTTAAAAATGCCTTTTAAAATTTCATTATATCTTCTTTTTTTTCTGTTTACGATTTCTGCAAAAGCAGGTTTTCTCCTGATCCCGATGGACGAAACAACGCAACAAAATCACTTGAAAGCTTACGGAATTACCTACTGGACGCTCGAAAAACAGTACAAAGTGAGTTGGCTACTCAATTACCGTGGCGGTTCGTTTTTGCTGCCTGACGCTCCCGAAATTCGTAAAGAATGTCAGATTCGAGGCGTGAGTTTTGAACCTCTTTCTGATGCTGAAACCAACGTAATTCTAGCTGAAATTGAGAGTCCATCTCAAAATATGGAAGCCGTAGTTTTAGAACGAACACCCAAAGTTGCCGTTTACACGCCAAAGGGCAAACAGCCCTGGGACGACGCCGTAACGCTGGTATTGACTTATGCCGAAATTCCATTTACAGCAATTTATGACGAAGAAGTTTTGGAAGATAAACTGATTTTATACGACTGGTTGCACCTGCACCATGAAGATTTTACGGGTCAATACGGTAAATTTTTTGGCACTTATAAAAACACGCCTTGGTATATCGAACAAAAAAAAGAGTCTGAAGCTCTGGCTGCAAAATTGGGCTTCAGCAAGGTTTCGGAATCGAAATTGGCTGTAGCCAAAAAAATTCGAGATTTTGTCATTGGTGGCGGATTTATGTTTGCCATGTGTTCGGCAACGGATAGTTTTGACATCGCTTTGGCTGCCGAGGGTGTGGACATTTGCGAGCCCATGTTTGATGGCGATCCGAGTGAAGGAAATTATCAATCTAAAATTGAATACCGCAACAGCTTTGCTTTCAAGGATTATATTTTAGAACGCAATCCCAACGAATATGAATTTTCGGATATTGACATGACCACCAAGCGAAAAGTGCCTATGGAAAAGGATTATTTTACACTTATGGATTTTTCGGCCAAATGGGATTTTGTACCCAGTATGCTTTGTCAAAATCATACCCAATTGGTAAAAGGATTTATGGGTCAAACCACTTCTTTTGATCGAAATTTAATCAAATCAAATGTTTTGATTATGGGTGAAAGTCAGTACAACGGCGAAGCGCGTTACATTCATGGACCAATAGGAAAGGGGTTTTTTACGTATTTTGGCGGTCACGATCCCGAGGATTATCAACATAGAGTGGGGGACAAGCCTACGGTTTTGGACTTGCATCCCAATTCTCCAGGTTACCGTTTGATTTTGAATAATGTACTCTTTCCGGCAGCAAAGAAGAAAAAGCAGAAAACGTAATCGATGAAATACTTCGTGAGTTTTTTACTGATTTGTCAATTTTCGTTTGCACAGTCGGATTCTATTATTGACTATGGTCAACGTTTGATTTTGCAAAATAAGAAAGCAGAAGCAATTACGCATTTTAACAAGTATTTGAAGAAGCCTGAAAATACCGTTCAGCAAATACATTTATTATTCGGTCTGGCGGAAATATATAAGTTAAATTTATTGAGTTATTAAGTTAAATTCCGTATATTAGTTCCTTTAAATACTGAATTATGGATAATTTTAAAGGT
>NZ_JBIPPD010000248.1:0-4260 GCF_044368625.1 Flavobacterium sp.
TTCACTACTAAATTCGACTCCAAAACTAAAAATATTCATACCCAATAATTTATCTATCAAACAAATATACAAAAATATGAGCAATTACGGATATACATAAATCATATTTGTGTTAAATCAATCGACAAAAGTGAGTAGCCTTTCCAGTTTTTAAAAGGTTGTTTCTTTAGGTATTTTAATTTAAAAAAATAAATCTTTATTTAACAGCGCGAAAAAAATAAATAAAGTTGAGGTTTATTAAAGTATATTAACTTACGAACGGCAAAATGAGTTCAAAAAACGGCTTACAGAATTAATCCTTAAGCCGTTTTTTTGTGTTTTTCTTTTCGTAGAACTAATAGCATTTTTGCCGTAATTTGTATTTACCTATTTAATACTAATTACTGTTATAATTCGGATTTTATTTTATCAAAACTAATGTAAATATCTGCTTTCCGAAAACCTTTCAGGTTTGTTAAAATGGAATATATTACTTATTCATGTGTTGCATTTCAAATAAAAACGTATCTAAATCAACGTTTAAAACCAGTAAGGACAAGGATTTATCTACAATATAACTCACATTTCCCGGAGTGAAACCGAGTGCTAAGGCAAAACGCGTAAGAATTTCTTTTTGACGCGGTCCCAAAACGTGGTCTGCATAAACCATTCGGGACAAATCGTACAAACGCTCCAAACGATGAATGTGTAAATAAGGAGGATTCACGGGATATTTCGTCGGATTCTCCATAATTTCATCGAATTCTTCCTTTGAAATTTCTAATTGTGTTGCCAGCTTGTCTAAAAACAACCGTTCTTCTTCGCTCAAATGTCCGTTTTCCATCGCAACTCTAACAATTGAAGCAAAATGTCCCTTGTTTCTGTTTTTAAATCCGCTATCAAATAATTCTGCAAATGACATAATTGTGTGTTTTTTTTATCTTACAAAGATATAATCTATTTTAAAATTTTAAGGAATAGAGCATTGAAACTTTTGTCGAAAATACATTTTTACTATTTATGAGCCGATACATTTATCATATTCAAAATAAATTGTAAGTTTGAATAGCACAACAGAATTCAAAAAATTAAAAATTATGTCAGAATTTATGCTCTATCTAAATGTAGGTTTGAAACACGTTTTGGATATAAATGCTTACGACCATGTTTTGTTTTTAACCGCATTAGTAGTTCCATATCATTTTAAAGACTGGAAAAAAATCATCACTTTAGTATCTGTTTTTACCTTAGGTCACACCTTAGCGTTGGTGCTTGCGGTTTTCGAAATGGTAAAAATCAATGTTACTTTAGTTGAATTTTTAATTCCCATCACGATATTATGTACAGCGGTTTACAATTTGTTCCAATCAGGAAAAGGAAAGAATAATGCATCAATTTCAGCAGCGGTTTTTGTTACTTTATTTTTCGGAATTATTCACGGATTAGGGTTTTCCAATTATTTCAATTCTATTTTAGCGGGAACTCCAAGCGATAAAATCATACCTATGCTGCAATTTGCCGTTGGAATTGAAATCGCTCAACTCGCAGTGGTCGTAACGGTCTTATTAATATCGTTTATCGTTCAATATTTTATGAGAAATTCCAAACGAAATTGGATTTTAATTACTTCTTCAATAATTATTGGGGTGGTTATACCGATGTTAATTGAAAGTGAAATTTGGAAATAATTATTAATTTAGGTCATTTGTTCCTTATTTTTACAGCTGTTTTACATTAAAATCACATTGATGAATTCCGAGAAATTAACCCGATACGATAAAGCCTATTTGAAGATAGCCCGAGAATGGGGGTCGCTCTCGTATTGCGAACGCAAAAAAGTAGGTGCGATTATCGTAAAAGATCGGATGATTATTTCGGATGGTTACAACGGCACTCCTTCGGGTTTTGACAATTGTTGCGAAGACGAGGCGGGTTTGACCCGTTGGGATGTACTTCATGCGGAAGCAAATGCTATTTTAAAAGTGGCGCGTTCTACCCAGTCGTGCGAAGGAGCTACGCTGTATATCACCTTGTCGCCGTGTAAAGACTGCAGCAAACTCATTCATCAATCAGGAATCAAAAGGGTTGTGTACCAAAACGGATATCGCGACGATTCCGGTTTACAATTCTTAGTAAAAGCAGGAATAGAGGTAGTACAAATTACCGAATTGGAGGATTTATAAAAGATGAAAAATAAGCACAACTATCTTCCCATTTATTTATTTGCAACGCTTGCAATTGGTGTAGTTTTAGGGACTATGCTTAATTTTCCTGTGACTAATTTTTCATCCGCCAACGATCCTACAAACAAGTTGAATCAACTGATTCACCTTATTGATACGGAATATGTGGACAGTGTAAATACAGATTCCATCGTAAATCTTGCCGTAAATGATATTCTAGAGCAATTGGATCCGCATTCTGTTTATATTGAAAAAGAAGAATTGGAAGATATAACACAGAGTATGAAAGGAGATTTTGTGGGAATTGGCATCAACTTTTACATGCACAACGACACATTATCGGTTATAAATGTAGTTGAAAATAGTCCGTCAGAAAAAGCAGGTATTCAATCGGGCGACAAAATTTTATTTGCAGATAAAACCAAACTTTTTGGGCGTAAATTACCCACAGATAGTTTATTTGCGAAACTTAAAGGCGAGAAAGGTTCGAAAATCCAATTGACTGTTTTTAGAAAAATCATCAATAAGAAACTGAAATTAACGGTGCAACGCGATGTCGTGCCGATTAAAAGTGTCGATGTAGGTTTGATGATCGATAATAAAGTGGGGTATATCAAAATCAATAGGTTTGCCGAAACCACGTATGATGAATTTCACAAAGAACTTTTAGCCCTCAAAAAAAAGGCTGCTAAAACCATTATTGTTGATTTAAGGGATAACGGCGGTGGCTATTTAGAGAAAGCCGTCGAAATTGCCGATGAATTTTTGATGCAAGACCAATTGATTGTATTTACAAAAAACCGAAAGGGTCGAGTAGACAAAACATTTGCCACCGGAAAAGGTGATTTTGAAAAAGGAAAAGTAGTAATTTTAATCAATGAAAATTCAGCATCTGCCAGTGAAATATTGGCGGGAGCGATTCAAGACAACGATCGCGGTATTATAATGGGTCGACGTTCGTTTGGAAAAGGATTGGTGCAGCAAGAAAAGTATTTCAACGATGGTTCGGCCGTTCGGTTAACCATTGCACGTTATTATACGCCAACAGGACGATCCATTCAAAAACCTTATGAAAACGGCAGCGAAGACTACAATAAGGAATTTGCACATCGATTTGATAATGGCGAATTGTATTCCAAAGACAGTATTAAAATTGCCGACACCATTCAATTTAAAACGCCAAAAGGAAAAATAGTCTTTGGAGGCGGTGGAATTGTTCCCGATGTATTTATTCCTTTACAAAATGAAGTAGGAGATGAGGGACTTGCTTATTTCATGCAATCGCCGTACGTAGGAAATTTTGTTTTTGAGCAACTAGACAAGAATCGCAACTTGTACAGAGGAATTAGTTTCAATAATTTTATCGCTAAAAATTTGTACTCTGATGTTTATTTTGAAGCCTTTAAAAAATATTTTTCAAAAAACGAGTTTGGGGATTTAGGCTTACTGGCAAAATTTGATCAAAATAAGCCAATGATTCAGCGCTATATTGCAGCCGAATTTGCGCAGCAATTGTATGGTTCCAAGTATTATTACGAGGTAACGTTGCCATTCGATACGATGATTAAGGAGGTTTTAAAAACCGAAAAAAAGTAAAATTTATTTGCGATCAATTGCAATCGTTTTTTTTTGAGAAAACGAAAATCAATTGCACAAAATTTGGTTTTTTCTAAGCATTCCTTCGATTGAAACTCTATGCGATATCCAGCATTGTACAAAACTGTTTTAATTAAATTTGTCAAACATTGACCACGGTTTCAACCAAGGTAGTTAAAAATTTTTATTATTTTTTAGTAATGCTGTCGTGAATTTGGGCCTGTATTCCGTTATTCCAAAGCGTTAAAATATCCGTTGCTACAGATGCGCCACTACCGGCTGCAATGGACAATTGACTTCGCCAACCTGCCAATGTACCTGCTACATATATTCCTTCGGCAACCAAGTGGTCGTTGTTTTTTAACTGAACTCTATTTTTTTCTGGATTCGCTTTTTCGTGCGGAATAACAAAGTGCATCAACCCTTCAATTGCAAAAGTATTCGAAGCATTAATGGCTACAACAATTGTTTTTGTTAAGTATGATTTTTTATTAGTAACAAC
>NZ_JBIPPD010000065.1:0-14986 GCF_044368625.1 Flavobacterium sp.
TTTTATCTTTCCCCTTCGGGGTTTTCTTTTACGGCTACGCCTCCAAAGAAAACCCCGAAGGGGAGGAAATGCCATCAACAATGTTGTGAAACTTTACACGTAATAATTCAAACCCGTGAGAAAGTTGATGTCAAATTGAGAGAGTTTGATAATGCCATTTTTTTCTAAAAAGGAATTGAAATTATAGTCCTTGTTGAATGAAGAACCCACACCTATAAAAAGTTTAAGGTGATTTTTTTCAACGGGAAGTAGTGCCTCGGTTTGTGCAAAACAAGAAAAAAAGCACAACATAAAGAAATAGCTAATTGATTTTTTCATAAATGATGTGCTTTTAAATCTTAAAGTTTATCCCAGCAAATTAATAATCTTTCCAGGAACAATAATCACTTTTTTAGGAGTCATTCCGTCCAGTTGTTTGATGGTTCTTTCGTCGTTCATTACGATTTCCTCGATTTGTGCTGCTGTTAAATCCAAAGGCAAGTTCAAGGTAAAACGCATTTTTCCATTAAAAGAAACCGGATATTCTTTATTACTTTCTACCAAATATTCCGGGTTGAATTTAGGGAAATCAGCCGTAGAAATACTCATTTGATGCCCTAACTTTTCCCACAACTCCTCAGCAATATGAGGTGCATAAGGCGAAATCAAGATTGCCAAAGGTTCTAAAACCGAACGTTCGTGGCATTTTATCGCGGTCAACTCATTGACGGCAATCATGAACTGACTTACCGAGGTATTGAACGAAAATCCTTCGATATCTTCGTTGACTTTCTTGATGGTTTTGTGCAAGGTTTTCAAGGCTTCCGCCGAAGCTGGATTGGAAGTTACAATCAATCCACTTTCGTCAAAATACAATTTCCAAAGCTTTTTCAAGAAACCAAAAACACCTGTAATTCCTGCGGTGTTCCAAGGTTTGGCTTGTTCCAATGGCCCTAAAAACATTTCGTATAGACGTAACGTATCAGCTCCGTATTCTTCACAAATGTCATCTGGGGTTACTACGTTGTATTTGGATTTGGACATTTTTTCTACTTCGCGACCTACTATATATTTGTCATTTTCTGTAGTTATAAATTCAGCATTTTCATAATCTGAACGCCAATTTTTAAAAGAATTTATATCCAATTCATCGGAAGCATTTATAAGAGAAATGTCCGAATGTAAAGGATTAATCGTCAATGTAATTCCTGTATTAAATCCTAACTCTTCAAAAATGTAAGCAAGTTTCGGAACTCGACTAACACGAACAAAAACTGGAAACTTATTAAATTGTTCTTTTAGTGTTTCTACTATGTAATTATATGAAATGAATGTGTTCGAAAACCTTTGCTTTAATTTGTCCATAACCAAAGCTCTTTCTTCCAAATCATTCAAATCCAAAAATATTTCTTGATTTTTATCTATATCGGGTGTCGTTTCATAAGTTAGAGAAAAATCAGTTATTCTATAAACCAAAGCACTCATTCCCAAAATCATTCCTTGATTAATCAATTTCTTGAATGGTTCTTCTTGGTTTACATAACCTCTATCTTTCAAGAACTTGTTCCAAAAACGGGAGTATAATAAATGTCCGGTGGCGTGTTCGCTTCCTCCTATATATAAATCGACATTTTGCCAGTAGTTTTGTGCGTCTTCTGAAACAAATTCTTTGTCGTTTCCAGCAGCATCCATATAACGCAACCAATACCACGAACTTCCTGCCCAGCCTGGCATTGTGTTTAATTCTAGTGGAAAAATGGTTTTATGATTGATCATTTCATTGTCCACAACCGTATTTTGAATCGTGTCCCAAGCCCAAACCGTTGCATTTCCTAAAGGAGGTTCGCCGGTTTCGGTTGGCAAATATTTTTCCACTTCAGGAAGACGAATCGGCAAATGTTGGGCGGCAATCATTTGGGGCAATCCGTTGACATAATAAACCGGAAACGGTTCGCCCCAATATCTTTGACGGGAAAAAACAGCGTCACGCAAGCGGTAATTGGTTTTTCCTTTTCCTTGATTTATTTCTTCCAAAGCTTCGATGACTTTCGCCGAAGCTTCTTTATATCCCATTCCGTTTAAGAAATCCGAATCGATTAATTTAAAACCTTCTTTTGCACCGTAGGCATTTTCAGAAATATCTTGGTCAAAAATGTTTTTGATTTCAGGCATTCCTTCGGTTCCTTTAAAGAAATTAGCGAAAGCATAATCGCGTTCATCGCCACACGGTACGGCCATCACGGCTCCTGTTCCATAACCCGCTAAAACATAATCACCTATCCAAACGGGAATAGGTTCTTTCGTAAACGGATGCTCAGCATAAGCTCCTGTGAAAACGCCCGAAATGGTTTTTACATCGGCCATTCGTTCGCGTTCGCTGCGTTTTGCAGTTGCTTCAATGTAGGACTCAACGGCTTGTTTTTGTTCAGGAGTGGTAATTTTAGCAACCAAATCGTGTTCGGGTGCTAAAGTCATGAACGTTACTCCGAAAATGGTGTCGGGTCTTGTGGTAAAAACCTCGATTCTATAATCGTTCGTTTCATCGCCCGACAAGATGTAATCAACATCGTCCTTTTCAGTTTCTGAATCTTTGACTTTGAACGTAACTAAAGCACCAACCGATTTTCCAATCCAATTAATTTGTGATTCCTTTAGAGAAAGAGTCCAATCAATTTCTTTTAAACCTTTTAAAAGTCGTTCGGCATACGCTGAAATTCGCATGCTCCATTGGGTCATTTTCTTACGAATTACGGGATGACCTCCTCGTTCAGAAACGCCGTTGATGATTTCGTCGTTTGCCAAAACGGTTCCCAAAGCCGGACACCAGTTGACTTCGGTTTCGGCGAGAAACGTCATTCGGTATTGCAATAAAATGCGTTGTTGGTTTTCATTGGTAAACGAATTCCACTCTTCGGCAGAAAATGGCGTGATGTTGTCGTCGCAAACAGCATTGACTTTTGCATTTCCGTTGACTTCAAATTCCATGATTAGGGTTCTGATGTCACGGGCTTGATCGGCGTCTTTGTCGTACCACGATTCGAACAATTGGATGAAAATCCATTGGGTCCATTTGTAATAATCGGGACTTGAGGTGCGGACTTCCCGACTCCAATCGAATGAAAAACCAATTCGATCCAATTGTTGGCGGTACCGCGAGATGTTTTCTTTGGTGGTTTTATCGGGATGTTGCCCCGTTTGAATGGCGTATTGTTCGGCAGGAAGTCCGAAACTGTCGTAGCCTTGCGGATGCAACACATTAAAACCTTTATGGCGTTTGAAACGGGCATAAATATCGGAAGCGATATAGCCCAGCGGGTGACCGACGTGTAGTCCGGCTCCAGAAGGATAGGGAAACATGTCTAAAACGTAGTATTTGGGAAGAGTCGAGTTGTTATCTGCCGCAAAGGTTTGGTTTTCGCTCCAGTATTTTTGCCACTTGGCTTCAATTTCGTTAGGGTTGTACTTCATATAAAGTTTCTAAGGTGCTAAGGCACTGAGTTGCTAAGATTTTTAAAACGATTCAAAAGTTAAAATGGATTCTGTTTAGCCCCGATAGCAGCGAAAATCCTCCCGATTTTTCTTCGGGAGATTGCAGCGAATAGCGGGAATAAAGATTCCAAAAAAGCCCAAGCGATTCGCTCCTATACGAAAAAAATCAATTCGGGTGGGCAAATTTACATTTATTGTACGAAAGTTAAAACTTTGAACGTTATAAAGTATGATTAAAGAAATTCTTTATTATTTTTACCCCATAATTAAAAAGCTATGAGTTCTTCTTACGATAAATTTCAAAAACGTCGGCTAATTTCCTCTTATTTCTCTGTAGTATTGAGTGTCTTTTTGGTACTTTTTCTGTTGGGGATTTTGGGTTTATTTGTGATTAATTCAAAGAAACTTGCTGACGATTTTAAGGAAGAAATTGCCATGACGGTATTTTTTGACAACAAGGCAAACGACACGATAATTAAGGCTTTTGACAGTGAAATGCAAACGGCACCTTTTGTAAAATCGTTTGATTATGTGACCAAAGAAGAGGCTGCAAAACAACATGCGGATATTATTGGCGAGGATTTTATGACTTTTCTAGGTGAAAATCCTTTGCAAAACTCGTTTGATATTCACTTGAAAGCGGATTATATTGTGACCGATAGTATTGCGAAAATTGAGGCGCGTTTGCGAAGTAACGAAATGGTTTCGGATATTGTGTACGACAAGCAATTGGTGAATTTGGTCAACGACAACATTAAAAAAGTGAGTTTTTGGATTTTGATTATCAGTGGCTTTCTGGCTTTTGTGGCGGTGTTACTAATTAACAGTTCGATGCGGTTGTCGATTTATTCCAACCGGTTTATCATCAAAACAATGCAAATGGTGGGTGCTACAAAATCATTTATCAGAAAACCTTTTATTTGGAGAAGTATAAAACTAGGAATGATTGGTGCTGGATTGGCGATTTTAGGTTTGATTGGAACCTTGTATTATGTACATACAACTTATCCGAATTTGAATATTTTAGAGGAAGAGGTGATGACGGCAGCGGTTTTAATAGGCGTTTTGGTCGTGGGAATTATCATTACTTGGTTGAGTACGTTTTTTGCAACACAGCGTTTCTTGAATTTAAGAACGGATGATTTGTACTAGAATCCTTCCCCTACCCCTCCAATCCCGATGGCAATCGGGAGGGGAGCTTGGAATTTGAAGATTGGAACTGGGAATTTAAAAATATATAATGATGGAAAATAAACCGCAACACGAATTTCTTTTTGACAAAGTAAATTATAAGTTTTTATTAATTGGTCTTGCCGTTATTGCCTTGGGATTTATCTTGATGTCGGGTGGTGGCTCTGATGATCCAGCGGTTTTTAATGATGAGATATTCAGTTGGATACGTATCCGATTGGCACCAACAACTGTTTTAATCGGTTTCGGAATTACGATTTATGCGATTTTGAAAAAAAAGTAATCAGTTTTCAGTCGCAGTAAACGATCCTAATTTGTAATGGAAAATCTTTATAGAGATCAAGATTTTGCAACTATTTTGAATTGATTAGTTCACTGACTGAACACTGAGACTGAAACTGAAAACTACTAAACTGACCACTAAAAAGCATGGATACACTACAAGCCATTATTATTGCCATTATTGAAGGGCTAACCGAGTTCTTACCGATTTCTTCCACCGCCCATATGGGTTTTGCCGCTTCACTTTTAGGAATGGAGGAAAGCGAATTTCTCAAAATGTTTCAGGTTTCAATTCAGTTTGGGGCTATTTTAGCTATTGTAGTTTTGTACTGGAAAAAATTCTTCGACTTCACGAATTTCAATTTTTATTTGAAATTAATGTTTGCCGTGATTCCCGCCTTGGGTTTGGGATATATTTTTGATGACATGATTGAAGAAGTATTGGGCAATCAAATTGCCATTTCGTCTGTTTTAGTACTGGGTGGAATTGTACTTTTATTTGCCGACAATTGGTTTAAAAATCCTACCGTTTGGGACGAGAAAGACATCAGTATCAAGAAGGCAGTCATCATTGGTTTTTGGCAATGTCTGGCGATGATGCCAGGAACTTCGCGTTCCGCAGCGAGTATCATCGGTGGAATGACACAAGGGCTAACCCGAAAAGCAGCAGCTGAATTTTCGTTCTTTTTGGCTGTTCCAACGATGTTAGCGGTTACCGTTTATTCGGTATTTGTAAAAACTTGGGGCAAAGGAACGCCTACCGAAATGAAGGGCTACGAAATGATTTTTCAAGATCAAAACCACATCAACTTGTTTATTATTGGAAATATTGTCGCTTTTGTTGTCGCCGTAATTGCCGTAAAATCATTCATAAACTTACTCACCAAATACGGTTTTAAAATTTGGGGTTGGTACCGCATTATTATTGGTATTGCTTTATTGATTTATTTTTACACCAGTAAATAATGGAAAAAATATCTGTTGAACACTACCAAGAAGGACAAATTCTACTTGTAGACAAACCCCTGAAATGGAGTTCCTTTCAAGCAGTTAATAAACTCAAATATCATTTAATTAACAAAGTTGGACTTCCTAAAAAGTTCAAAATAGGTCACGCCGGAACCTTGGATCCCTTGGCAACTGGCTTGCTGATTGTTTGCACCGGAAAATTCACTAAAATAATCTCTGAAATTCAAGGACAAGCCAAAGAATATACCGGGACTTTTTACATTGGCGCCACCACTCCTTCTTATGATTTGGAAACAGAAATTGACCAAACATTTCCAATCGAACATATTACAGATGATTTAGTTCACGAAACAGTTGGACAATTTTTGGGGGAAATTGACCAGAAACCCCCTATTTTTTCGGCTATAAAAATGGACGGAAAAAGATTGTATGAACACGCTCGTGCTGGAGAAACTGTTGAAATTGCTTCGAGAAAAACCACCATTCACGAATTTGAAATTACAAGAATCGACTTGCCAGAAGTTGATTTTAGAGTGGTTTGTTCGAAAGGAACTTATATTCGTTCGTTGGCTTTTGACTTCGGAAAAGCGATGCAGTCGGGTTCGCACTTAACCGTTTTAAGGAGAACTAAAATTGGGGATTATTCTGTTGAAGATGCCTTTTCACCAGAAAACCTTGATGAAAATATTTTGTAAGTTGAGAACTAACCTTCTGTTTATAGCCTTAATTTTTACTGGCATGAATTGTGTAGCGCAATTTGATTCAGATTCGCTGTTAAACCAGAAAAAGCAAAAATCCACTTACTTTCAGACTGACTTTTCGATACCATTGAGAGCCAATCCATACCGAAACCAGTTTGACAATATTAATGAAGATCAAAATGAATATTGGTTTCTTCCTGATGGATTTAACGCTAGAGTAGGCCTTGGTATTCATTATAAAAAATGGATTGCTGTAGGATTACATACCGGAATTGATTGGAAAGCCACAGAAAAACTTGTTGCCGCACCCATTTTTGGAAATATAAAATTCAGTCCGCGGCTTACAAAAGATGATAACTCAAGATTGTTTTTGAGTTTTGGCTACGGACAGATCTTTGCATTAGGGCGCGGAAATTTGAATGGCAAATTTATCTCTGGAAGGTTAGGTATTGAAGGCTTTGATGGCCCCACAAACGCAACTTCTTTTTTTATCGACCTATCGCATTATCAAATTCCTTTACGAAATTACACCAATGGATCTGGAAGTTTCAGCCTAGGTTTGGCATTCAATTTTTATTAAAATCAAGCAGGCTTATTATTTCATTTTGCGTCGAAACTCCTTTGTCGTGCAAATACCACATTTGCAATTCCGTTTTCGCGGTCTCATCCACCACTCCAAATTGTGCTTTGTAATCCACAATTAATTTTACCGCATCGGCAGGTCTTGGGCCCCAGTCCGCTACAACCTTCATCAGGCTATCAATAACTATTAATTTCGGAATTGACTTGCCACCATTGGTTAAAAACAAATTCATCAAATCCGGATTTTCATCTCGAAATACAATTTTCAACTCGATTTTTTCCGAAATTTCTGCCATTTTATACATAATTGGCAAAATCTGAGCCGCATCGCCACACCACCCTTCCGACAAAACTAGCCACGTAAAAGGCGTTTCCAAACTCTTTAAAAAAAGTTCATTCTCAGGCGTAATTTTGATTGTTTTGTCCAAGCGATTCATCCGTGTTTCGTTCAGTTGACTGTAGTGCAACAAATCATCCGACTGTTCATCGCCCGAACTTTTGTTTTCCGCCAGCAAAATTTTCAGCTTCGCGCGGTAACTTTCATAAGAATACGAATTAGCCAAAGCATTAGAAAGTATTGTTTTCATATATGTAAAATTTGATTTAACAGTCCTATATGTTATCGCCTTTTATTTATTGGTGTTTATCTCACAATAGTATAGTTTTCATCGGAGTTCGATGATTATTCAATTGCTTGCGCAAACTTGTTGTTAATGGCGATTTCATATAGATATATTGAATTTAAAAATCTAAATAATTAAAAAAATTTAGGCGTTTCCCTCCAGATTGCTTCTTCCGATAGCTATCGGAATCGTAACGACATCGGGAGAGCTCCACTTCTTCCCGATAGCTATCGGGATTAACGCGACTCCTGCAAAAATAGTTTGTTTCGTTTTCAAAACAAGTGTACATCAAGCAAAATTCCCATACAAAAGTACATTTTTCAATACCAATCCCGTGTGACAAATGTGACATAAACACAATTTTATTAAAAGAAAAAAAGGAAATGTATATATTTGCACTGCAAAAAGTTTCTCAAACCGAAAAAGTAGTATTTTTTGTAACTGAAACCCTTTTGCAAAAGCAAAACTCCAAAAAAATAGTGTAATGAAATACAAAAGAATTCTTCTAAAATTGAGTGGCGAAGCATTGATGGGCGATCGTCAATACGGTATTGATCCCGTGAGATTGGCCGAATATGCAGCCGACATCAAAACCATTCACGAACAAGGTGTGGAAATTGCAATTGTTATAGGTGGTGGAAACATTTTTAGAGGAGTTGCTGGAGCCAGTAACGGTATGGATCGCGTTCAGGGCGATTATATGGGAATGTTGGCCACCATCATCAACGGAATGGCACTTCAAGGTGCATTAGAAGACAAAGGAATGCTCACCCGATTGCAAACCGCTTTAAAAATTGAAGCCATTGCCGAACCTTATATTAAAAGAAGAGCCGTAAGACATTTAGAAAAAGGCAGGATCGTAATCTTTGGAGCCGGAACTGGAAATCCGTATTTCACCACGGATACAGCAGCGGTTTTAAGAGGGGTAGAAATTCATGCCGATGTAATTCTAAAAGGTACACGGGTGGACGGAATCTATACCGCCGATCCTGAAAAAGATGCTTCGGCAATAAAATTCGACAAAATATCTTTCGAAGACGTGTTGGCCAAAGGTTTGAATGTTATGGACACCACGGCGTTTACCTTGAGTCAAGAAAATGAATTGCCCATTGTGGTTTTTGATATGAATAAGAAAGGTAATTTATTGAAAATTTGCCAAGGCGAAAATATCGGAACATTAGTAAATTTATAAAGTGTAAAAGTTTATATGGTTAAATGGTTATGAGTTTGACCATTTAAACTTAAAAACTTTAAACCCTTAAACTAAAAATTATGACAGAAGAAATTGAATTTATATTAGACAGTACCAAAGAATCGATGATGGGTTCTATTGCTCATTTAGAGAAAGAATTTTTGAATATTCGTGCCGGAAAAGCCTCGCCAGCCATGTTGGGTGGTGTTTTCGTAGATTATTACGGATCAGCAACCGCGCTTTCGCAGGTTTCAAAAATCAGTGTGCCTGATGCACGAACCATCACTTTGCAGCCGTTTGAAAAAAACATGATTCAGCCGATTGAAAAAGCCATTCAGCTGGCCAATATTGGTTTCAACCCGATGAATAATGGCGATTTAATCATTATTTCGGTACCACCACTCACCGAAGAACGCCGACGCGATTTGGCCAAACAAGCAAAAGTAGAAGCTGAAGATGCTAAAATCGGAATTAGAAACGCACGAAAAGACGCCAACTCTGACATTAAAAAACAAGAAAAAGACGGTACTTCAGAAGATATTTGTAAAGACGCCGAAGCCCAAGTACAAAAATTAACGGATGCTTATATCAAGAAAGTCGACGAACTTTTAGCGGTAAAGGAAGCGGAAATTATGAAGGTGTAATTGAATTAATTGCATAAAAAAAGACCCGAAATAATCGACTGATAATTTCGGGTTTTTTTTTACAAATTATACCGTTTTTACAATAGGAACTAAAATAAAATTAAAGTACTTTGGTCTAACAAATGTAAAATATGAAAGAGTTGAACTTCAATATATTCAATGTTATTATCATCTCTGGTGTAATCCATGGATTACTGTTTAGTGCGTTTGTTTTATTGAATAAAAAAATAAAAAACAACAAGTATCTTGCTTTAACGGTACTTTTCTTATCGTTAAGCAATTTGCAGTATTGGGCGATTGACATTCATGTAGTTAATTTATATCCCGTTTTCAACTACATCTTCATTCCCAGTCATTGGCTTATTTTGCCTATGTTTTATCTTTATGTTGAAAAATACATTCAAAAACCATCTTTGCCATTAGTTAAAAAGGCGCTACTTATCAGTCCGTTTTTTATTGTGTTATTGATGCATTTATTCCAAGTTTTTTTTAAGCTTTTCATTGACAATTCTTACGTAATTCCCTCTCATTTCAAAAGAGGATTATACGTGTACATCGAGTTTTTTTCTTTCATTTTTAATATTACCATAATTATTCTAAGCTATTTGAGGCTAAAATCATACGAAAACGAGTTGCCATTTAATTCTAGAGAGTTAAAGCCTGATATCCAGTGGCTGAAACAACTTATTTACATTGGACTTGCAATTTGTGTTTTTTGGTTAATCGCTTTAATTATTATAGTCATTTATGATTTAGACAAATCGTATGTTTTCTATCCGATGTGGATTGGCATATCCGCACTTGTGTATTGGATGGGGCACATTGGACTTGGTAAATCGCAACTTTTAGAAGAGCGAATTGCCTTGAGACAACAGAGAAGTATGGTTATTGAAGAAAAAATTATATCAAAAAATAGCTCTTCTACAATCGAAACATTCCAAAAACTCAACAGAGTTATTGAGAACAAAAAACTTTATTTGAATCCTGAATTAAATATTGAAACGCTCTCAACAGAATTAAATTTAAAAGCCACTACTATCTCTCAATTAGTAAATCAAAATACAGATTATAACTTTAATGACTACATCAATTCTTACAGAGTAGCAGAAACTAAGAAAATGCTCTCCAATCCTGAGTATTCTAATTATACCATTGTTGCCATAGGATTAGAAGCGGGTTTTAACTCAAAAGCCAGTTTTTACAGGGCATTCCGAAAGTTTGAGGGAATGACTCCAAGCGAATATCAAAAAAATAGGTCTCAAATTCCTTGAAATACGATAATTTGAGACGCGAAGATTTGAAATGGTAAATAGATTTGCAACATAGTCTAAATACCAATACTATGAAAAACACAATTTTTAAAAGGCGCTTGTTTTTTGGAGCAATTTTACTTTTTAGCTGTGAAAATGATGACGTATCGCAAAAAGAACCAAGCACACAGATTCAACCCGACTTCGTGGTAAAGAAACTTAATTTTAAAGAGTTAAAAAACAACACAAAAGCTTTTGAAAAATTACAAGAAGCAGAGGCTAAAAGTACAACGCATTTAGGAAGAGGACTTTTTGATGAAAATTTTGGGGTTTTTGTCGACACAACAAATATTGTTATGATTCAGGAAGGCAATAATCATTCTTTTACTTTTCGTATTATAAATGATAATAGTGAAAACGAAATTAAAAATCTAGTACTTAGTTCTTCTACTGGTTTAACTTATAGAGCCTATGTGGCTACTTATGCTTCAACAGCGGAAGAAGTAAATAATATTCTAACTAACGAAATGTTAACAGAAATAGCTCCTACCTCGATAGTTGAACTTGGCCTTTCTAGTAGAAATGGAATTGGTGGCGATGGAGCTGATTGTATTGATTTTTTTACTATTACACAAATGTATTGCAGAAATGCAGCTGGAAATACAATAGTAGATAGTGGTAGTGATTTAGGCAATGATTGTGTAGGTATGTCTTGGCCAGAAGAGTTTGTTATTTTAAGACTTGATCACGATTGCATGAGTGATAGTGGGGGTAATTTTGGCACTACCAACCCAGGAGGACAATATGGTCCACCATTGAATCCCGGCAACACGGGTGGAGGAGGATCAAATCCTAGTTCTTCCGACCCTTTGTTAACAACTCCCTTACTCCCTTTTGCTATAAAAGATTTTGTTATAACATTATCTCCAGAAAAAAGACTGGCTTACAATAGTTTAAGTGTTGAAACAAAACAGGACTTTCTTAATTTTTTCCAATTAGATAGATCGTATGAAGCATTTGAATATGCAGAATCATTACTTGATTATTTAATTTTAAATAATTATTCGCCCGAAGCCGAAGAGGAGATTTGTAACATACTTGATCTTCTTGATGACGGGAAAATAAACGGTGAAGCTGTCTTAGTGGGGCCCGATGTTACCATTACCAACATGACGCAATACCTAAGTATTTTTAATACTTCTCTACCTGCTGAAATAACAATTTCCGCTGATCAACCGGTCTCTGGATCACACTTTCCTGTATCAAGCACTGAGAGGGCCGGACATGCCATCATAACTATTAAGCAAGGAACAAAAGTTCGATCTCTTGGTTTTTATCCCAAAAGTACCCCAGCTTCACTTGTGCCAAATACTCTTACCCTAAATCCGACAGACTTTATATCAGTTCCAAGTTCTTTTGGTAACGATGAAAATCATGATTTTGATGCAAGTTTAAGCATGCCAGTTATCGCAAGTCAACTACTTAATACAATAAATAATATTAAAGCTCTTTTCCAGTCAAATGTTCTATATAATCTTAAGACTTCAAATTGTGCCGATTTTGCAATTACAATTTTTAATTCAATTAATACTCCTGTAATTCCAAGTTGTGAAACTCCATATTTATTTTGGAGTGGGTCAAACACCAGCAACTTTAGGAGAAGTTATTAAAACTATGCCTTTACCTTCAGGAGCAACAAGAAACATAACAGGAGGAACTATTCCACCTAATAGCACACATTAAAATGAAAAATCTCTTTATTAAAAGCGTTCAAATTATTTCTTTTTTGATTATAATATTGCCTGATAAGATACTTTTACCAAATGGTTTAGTAATGTTTGCAACTATAATCTTTTCAATTAATTCGCTCTTTATCGAAGAATTAAATTTAGAAATATACATTCAGTTCGGTCTTGCTCTCGTAACTTCAATAAGTTTATCGCTAATTTTTTTGAAGAATAGAAGAATTAATTTATTAGGTTTATTTGTCCAAGTATTTTATTTACTATTTGTTTATAAAAAGGGAGATTTGAATAATGCCTACTATTTAATCACGATTTCAATTTATCTCACAGCGACAGGTCTACTAATTTACCATTTGTACTGCAAACACAATACGGAACAAATTAGTTAGAAATTATACTATTGTTATAATATTTTAGTTTTTTCAATTTTTTTCAAAGCGGGAGCTATTTAGAACATCATAGATTTCAACTTACTTTCTACCGAGCTTAACGATATTGTATTGTTTTTCGTGAAAACATATCCCGAAAAAGTAAATGAATCGCAATTTGAAAATAAGAATTATAACATCTGCCAAAAGTTGGAAAGTTTTTGGTAGATGTTTTCAAAACCAATAATGAAATTGACTGACTATAATTTTGCAATTACAATTTTTAGTGCAATTAATAGCACTACCATTCCAAGTTGCGAAACCCTTAAAAGTTAATGGAGTGGTCAAACACCAGCAACTTTAGGTGAAGTAATTAGAACGATGCCTTTACCTGCAGGAGCAACTAGAAATATAACTGGAGGAACTCTTCCACCTAATAGCACACATTAAAATGAGAAATCTACTTTATCTTAAAGTCGCAACAATTCTTGCATTTCTATTGATTGTATTTCCTGGTAAGCTAGCTGTAATAAATGGAATTTTAATTCCGGTCGTTCTCTTAACGCAGGTACTTGAACTTTTTGAAAAGCAAAGTGAATTTTTTAAAATATGGCCTGAATTTATTCTATTAATATTAACAACAATGAGTCTTATTTTTTTATTTACAAGAAGTAAAAAAGTAGTACTGATGTGCTTTGTAATACAGTATTTTTTATTGTTTTATTACTTTCAATATATTTATCTGAACTACTGGTACTATACTTTACCAACTTCAATTTATTTTATTCTGAGTTTAACGGTATTATATGTGCTTTTTGTAAAGAGGCATCCAGAGAAAGGAATTAACTCGTAATTTTACAAAAGCATTATAGCATCTACCAAAGGTTAGAAAATTTTTGGTAGATGTTTTCAAAACCAATAATGAAATTGACTGACTATAATTTTGCAATTACAATTTTTAGTGCAATTAATAGCACTACCATTCCAAGTTGCGAAACCCTTAAAAGTTAATGGAGTGGACAAACACCAGCGAATTTGGGAGAAGTTATTAAAACTATGCACTTACCTCCAGGAGCAACCAGAAATATAACCGGAGGAACTCTTCCACCTGATAGCACACATTAATCATGAATATTCTACGCATTAAAATAATTCAGATTTGTAGTTTTCTACTAATCGTTTTTCCGGCAAAAATACTTTTACCTAACGGTCTTGTTTTACTTTTAAACTTTTTAGATTTAATTTCTGAAATTTTTGAAAGCGATGATTTTTATTTTGACATTTATTATGTAACACTAATAATTGCATTACTTAGCATTTTTTGTATTTTAATAAAGAAAAGGCTCTTAAACTTAATTGGAATTCTATTTCAATGTTTATATTTAGTCTATGCTTATAAAACTGCGGATATAAACAATGTTTTATATTTATTTACCATATCGCTCTATTCTTTAATAAGTCTAACAGTAATTTTTCGGCTTTTTTCCAAAGAAATAAACGAAAATAATAAATAAAAAGATTTATAGCTTCTACCAAAGTATAACTAAAATTTTGGTAGAGGTTAAAAAATCAAGTATACTAGCAGCATGCTAATGAAAACTTTTTGAAAACTATGCCCCTACCACCAGAGGCAACTAGAAATATAACCTGAGGAACTCTTCCACCTAATAGCACCCGTTAAGATGCAAAATTTAATCAGGATTAAAAGACTTACAGTCTTAGCGTTTTTGTTAATTATCTATCCCGGAAAATTGGCGGTTTTTAATGGACTATCATTGCTTTTGGGGATGGTAGTTAATATTAATGAATTGTTTTACCCAGAAGGCAAGTTTATAAAAGCGTTACCTTCGTTAATATACGTTATTACGATAATTCTATCAATTATTTTCTTGTTTAAAAATAATAAGTACATCAATCTAATTTGTATTGTTATACAATATGCTTCCATTATTTATATGTCTAAAATTAGAT
>NZ_JBIPPD010000066.1:0-14963 GCF_044368625.1 Flavobacterium sp.
AATGTATTTTTCAAAATAAATTTAAAAACTCAAAAAGTGAGTTTTTAAGGAGTGACTATTTGACAAAATTATAAAAGTCTAATTTAATTATTTCCCAGTTTTTTTCCATCAAACAAATAGGTTCGATGTCATCTTCCGCAATTTCAAAATTGGTTAATTGTTTGCGTAGTTGATCAAAATCATCATTATATGGATAGCGCTTTTGGAACAATTCAATCATCTCTTCCAGTTTTACCTCGCCGATAAAATAGTGTAAATCCCAAAAGTCTTTTTTTCTGCCACCTCTTAGAATTACGTCCAGTTTCATCGCAATAATTTCATTTGTGGTGGCCATTCTTATGTTCTCAAGTTCTATGTGTTTTTCAATGAATTCATCGGTACAATACAAATCAATTTTTACACAATCGGTAATTGAGTTTCCAACTATCAAATTAGTACCAAAACTTACATTTTCTAAACTTCTAGAAATACAGAACGGATATTTTTCGCTTAATAAATCCCGTATTTTTTCGTAGTTGGTTGAGCCATAGTCAGCATCCGTAAACAAATCAATATCTACAGACATTCGATGACCAAGTTGTAAGCTCAAGGCTGTTCCGCCAACTAATCGAAAAGGTTGGAAAATAGGTTCTATAATAATATCTTGAAGCACATTTTTTAAAATGGGAGCTACGGTATTCCAGTATAATTCTTTCATCTCAAAGTAACAATTGATAAAATTCGGTCAACCTCTTCTTTACCATAAAAGCGAGTAATTTCTGCTTGTTCCTCTTCATTGCCGTAAGAAAAAATCCGTTGCACAACGGCATTTCGCATCAAGTTCCAGTCAATCCGGTCAAAGGTAGTGTCCCAAAATGTTATTTTATTAATTTTAGACAAATCCGGATGGTAATTAGGATCTCTTTTGGCCAATTTAATGTCGTGAAATACTTGCAAAGTCATCAGAAAACCTTCGTCAAAACCTAATTCAGGTTCGATTTTTAGTGACAATTCAGTGTTCATTTTTCGCTTTCCTTTAATAATCGCACCCAATGTTTGTGGATGTTCAGCAATGGATAATGCAAATTGCCGTTGGCTCAAATTTCTTTTCAGCAATTCGCGTTCAACCATCTTTCCCGGATGAACTCCTTTTACTATTTCGAGTAGTGTTTTCATAGATTAGAATGTTAAGATGCTGATTCGCATTTTCAAAACAAGAATAGTTGATAATCGTCCGTCCTGCTTTTTTATACACGCAAATATAAACAATTTTGTTTACAATTTATCTTGATTTTTATTCTTTAAAGATTCTAAATTTGCGTCAATTCTTTAATATCTAAAAAAAACTTCTACTTTTGCCACAGATATAAAACCGATATGGCAAAGAATTTAGTGATAGTGGAGTCGCCTGCGAAGGCAAAAACAATAGAAAAATTTCTAGGAAGTGATTATCAAGTAGAGTCCAGTTACGGACACATTGCCGACTTGCCTTCCAAGGAAATTGGTGTAGATGTACTTAATAAATTCAAACCCAAATACGAAGTTTCGCCTGATAAAAAAGCCTTGGTTACGAAACTGAAAGGACTTGCTAAGAAAGCCGACATGGTTTGGTTAGCAAGTGATGAGGACCGCGAAGGAGAAGCCATTTCTTGGCATTTGGCCGAAGAATTGAATTTAGATAAAAACAAAACCAAACGAATTGTTTTTCACGAAATTACTAAAAATGCCATCCTGAAGGCAATTGATAATCCTAGAGAAATTGATTATAATTTGGTAAATGCCCAGCAAGCACGTCGCGTTCTAGACCGTTTAGTAGGTTACGAATTGTCGCCCGTTTTATGGAGAAAAATCAAAGGCGGACTTTCAGCCGGACGGGTTCAGTCGGTTTCGGTTCGTTTAATTGTAGAGCGCGAAAGAGAAATTCAAAATTTCAATGCCATAGCTTCTTATTCTATTGTTGCTGAATTTACCAACGAATCCGGAAAAACATTCAAAGCAAAATTGCCAAAGAACTTTTCGACGAAAAAAGAAGCCGAAGATTTTTTAAATAAAAACAGTAGCTCATTATATAAGGTAGCGGATTTAGAAACGAAACCAACAAAGAAGTCACCTACAGCACCTTTTACAACTTCGACTTTACAGCAAGAAGCAGCCCGTAAATTGTATTTACCCGTCGGTATCACAATGCAACTGGCCCAACGTTTGTACGAAGCAGGATTGATTACCTATATGAGAACGGATAGTGTGAATCTTTCGAAAGAAGCGATGGATGCGGCTCAAGCCGAAATTATTCATTCGTACGGAAAAGAATTTTCGCACCCACGAACCTTTACCAATAAAAGCAAAGGTGCTCAAGAAGCTCACGAGGCCATTCGTCCGACGGATATGTCGCGCCACACGGTAAATATCGACCGAGATCAAGCACGATTGTACGATTTGATTTGGAAAAGAACCTTGGCTTCGCAAATGAGTGATGCCAAATTAGAACGAACCAACGTAAAGATTCAAGCCAATAATCACGACGAAATTTTTACAGCTTCAGGTGAAGTTTTGCTTTTTGAAGGATTTTTGAAAGTCTATTTGGAAGGAAACGACGACGACGATGAAGAGCAAGAAGGTATGTTGCCTGCGATGAAAGTCAATGAAAAGTTACAAAACAATTATATTACCGCAACCGAGCGTTATTCTCGACCACCGGCTCGTTACACAGAGGCCTCTTTAGTAAAAAAATTAGAGGAATTGGGCATCGGACGACCTTCGACTTACGCACCAACTATTTCTACTATCATCAACAGAAATTATGTTGAAAAGGGAACTTTAGAAGGACAAGTTCGAAATTATACCCAAATTACTTTGCAATCGGGAAAAGTGGGTGAGAAATTATTAACCGAAAATACCGGTTCCGACAAAGGAAAATTAGTACCAACCGATATTGGAACCATCGTTACCGATTTTTTAGTAAAAAACTTTCAACGCATTTTAGATTATAATTTCACTGCTAAAGTCGAACAAGATTTTGATGAAATAGCTGAAGGAAATGTAGATTGGCATAAAATGATGCAAGAATTTTATGATCAATTTCATCCCAATGTAAAAGATGTTGAAGAAAATGCCGATCGCGAATCGGGCGAGCGAATTCTAGGAACAGATCCAAAATCAGGCAAACCTGTGAGTGTTCGATTGGGTAAATTTGGACCAATGGCTCAAATAGGTGCAGCAGAAGACGAAGAAAAAACTTTTGCAAGTTTGATGAACGAGCAGAATATTGGCACCATAACTTTAGAGGAGGCATTGAAATTGTTTTTATTGCCTAAAAATTTGGGTTTGTATAAAGGGGAAGAAGTAGAAGTAAACAATGGACGTTACGGTCCGTATGTTCGATTTGGAACTGCTTTTATTTCATTGCCAAAAGGCGAAGACCCAATGGACGTGACTTTAGTTCGTGCCCAAGAATTGATTGACGAAAAAGAAAAAGCCGATGCTCCAATTGCATCCTATAAAAATGAAGGCGTACAAAAAGGAGTGGGTCGTTTCGGTCCATTTTTGAAATGGAATGGGATGTTTATCAATGTCAATAAAAAATACAATTTTGATAATTTATCGCAAGCCGATATCGAGGAATTGATTGAGGATAAACTACAAAAAGAAATTGATAAAGTCATTCACGACTGGAAGGAAGATGGCATCAAAGTGGAAAAAGCACGCTGGGGACGTTCAGTAATTACTAAAGGAAAAGTAAAAATTGAATTAAGTAAAGATGTAGATGCGGCAGCCATGACCCTAGAGCAAGTGAAGGAACTTATTGAAAAGAAAGCTCCTGCAAAGAAAACGGTCGCAAAGAAAACACCTGCAAAGAAAACAACAGCAACAAAAAAGACAACAGCAGCCAAAAAAGCGCCTGAAAAAAAGAAATAATAAATGGGATTTGACTTTTTACATCCATTGGATCAAGAACTCGTTGCGTATGTTCAAACGCAATCTTCCCAAAACTTAGGGAGCAAAGTGGTTTTACACACACAAACGGATTTTCCGGACTTAGATAAGGTCCAAATTGCCATTGTGGGTGTTTTGGAAAATAGAGGCGCGTCAAACCAGATGTCGGAAATAGACTTGACCGCTATTCGAAAGGAGTTTTACAGCTTGTATCCCGGGAATTGGCAAGCCAGTATTGCCGATTTGGGCGACATTCGTTCTGGAGATGAATTGAGCGATACCTATTTTGCTTTGAAAACGGTTGTTGCAGCGCTTATAAAAAAGAAAATCATACCTTTTATTATTGGCGGTAGCCAAGACCTGACTTTTGCTATGTATCGAGCATATGATAATTTGGATCAAATGGTCAATTTGGTTTCTATTGATAGTAAATTTGATTTGGGAAAAGAAAATGCTACCGACATGGCATCGTCGTACCTTACTCGGATGATTATTGAGGAGCCAAATAATCTTTTTAATTACAGTGTTTTGGGTTATCAAACTTATTTTAACCCACAAGAAGAAATAGATTTGATGGACAAGCTGTACTTTGAGGGTTATCGATTGGGAGAAGTTACTGCAAATATCAGCATTACCGAACCTGTTTTTCGTGATGCCGATATAGTAAGTGTAGATTTAACATCAATCCAGACATCAAGTTCCGGTAATTTTATTACTTTTACCCCGAATGGTTTTAACGGTAAAGAAATATGTTCGTTAGCACGATATGCGGGAATTAGCGATAAAGTGTCATTATTTGGGATTTTTAATCACAATAGTTCAAAGCAAGAATCGGTTTTGATTGCACAAATTATATGGTATTTTGTTGAAGGATTTCAATACCGATCAAATGAATATCCTTTTAGCGCAAAAGACAATTATTTTAAATACATTGTACCGCTAGAGCAAGAAGAATTAGTGTTTTACAAGAGTGACCAGACCGAAAGATGGTGGATTGAAGTACCACAAATCATTCACAGTCATACTAAAACACAAAAAAATACGTTATTACCGTGTTCCTATGAAGATTATTTGGGGGCAATTAACCAAGAAATACCGGAAAGATGGTGGAAGATGCAAAGAAAAAGCATTATTTAACAGCTAGTTAACGTATAATTAGTAGCGTTGAAACAATCATTTCACATTTTTTTAAGTATTTGTTTTAAAAAAAATTGTTTATCTAAAAAAAAATAAATAGGTTTACGACCTTAAATTAAGAATATTTTATAACCCAAATTTATATGAAGAAGTTCATTGCATTTGCAGCATTATCCTCGTTTATTATCAGCTGTAGTTCTGGCGACAAAGGGGAGTTAGTCGGAGTTCAAGGAAGAAAATGGCATCCAGAGAAACCTTATGGTATGTCCTTGATTCCTGGAGGTTCGTACATTATGGGTAAATCAGCTGACGATTTGGCTAACATAGGCGATGCTCCAACAAAAACCGTTACCGTTCGTTCATTTTATATGGATGAAACGGAAATCACTAATAGCGAATACCGTCAGTTTGTTGAATGGGTAAAAGATTCAACTATTCGCGTTCGTTTAGCAATTGAAGCTGATGAACAGGGGCAAACAGGTACGGGTGGAAAAGGTGGTAAAAACGCTTCTTCAATTGGTGACTTTGCTTTTAACGATGCCGATCCCGCTACAATGACTCCTTACGACAAATACATGTACGAAAACTACTATAGTATAGGAACAGAAGACGATATGTATGCAGGTCGAAAAGTCAATAAAAAAGTAAAATTAATCACAGATACGTCTAAATATCCTGATGAATTTTACACAGCTGTAATGGATTCGATGTACTTGCCTATTGAAGAATCCTACAATGGTTTGAGAACTATTGACGTGAGTAAATTGAAATTCCGTTACACGGAAGTAAATTTAAATGAGGCGGTGAAGAAAAAAGGAAGAAAGGATTTTATTAAAAAATCAGAGCCTTTAGAAATTTATCCAGATACAACTTCATGGATTAAAGATTTTTCATATTCCTATAATGAGCCAATGCACAATGATTATTTTTGGCATCAAGCTTACAGCGACTATCCAGTTGTAGGAGTAAGTTGGAAACAAGCAAAAGCATTTTGTGCTTGGAGAACATTATATAAAAATTCTTATATCAAAAAGAAAAGTAAGAAAGGACGCAATTTAATTAATACGTTCCGTTTGCCTACAGAAGCAGAATGGGAATATGCTGCAAGAGGCGGATTGCAATCAGGAACTTACCCATGGGGTGGTCCTTACACTAAAAATGATAGAGCTTGTTTCTTAGCCAACTTTAAGCCAAATCGTGGGGATTATGCAGCCGATGGTGCACTTTACACTGTTGAAGCTAAATCATATGATCCAAACGGATATAACTTATACAATATGGCGGGTAACGTTGCCGAATGGACTGATTCTTCTTATGATGCAGGTGCTTACGAGTTTGTTTCTACAATGAATCCAAATGTTCCTGATGCTAAAAATCAACGTAAAGTTTTACGTGGTGGATCATGGAAAGATGTAGCTTATATGTTACAAGTAAGTACACGCGATTTTGAATATGCAGATACAGCGAGAAGTTACATCGGTTTCCGAACAGTTCAAGATTATATGGGAACCCAAGTCACAGGAAATAACTAAATTATTTTCTATTTAAATTAAATTTAACCAAACTTTATAACTAAACTAAATTAACTAAAACAAATTATTATTATGGCATTATTAAGCAAAAAAGCAATGAATTTCGCTTACGGTATGGGAGCTGCAGTTGTAATCCTAGGAGCATTATTCAAAATTACTCACATTGAATTTGGACCACTTACTGGTAACCTTATGCTTACAATAGGTCTTGTTGTGGAAGCTTTAATCTTTGCTTTATCAGCTTTCGAACCAGTAGATAACGAATTAGATTGGACATTGGTTTATCCAGAATTAGCAGGTGGACAAGCTAAAAAAGTGGAATTGAAAAAAGAAAATCCAGCTGAAGCGCAAGGTTTATTATCTCAAAAATTAGACAACTTATTGAAAGAAGCTAAAATTGACGGTCAAATGATGGCTAGCTTAGGTAATAGCATCAAAAATTTCGAATCAGCTGCAAAAGGAATTTCTCCTGCTGCTGACGGAATTGCTGCAACTAAAAAATACAGCGAAGAATTGTCAATGGCTGCGGCTCAAATGGAATCATTAAACAGTTTGTACAAAGTACAATTGGAAAGTGCTTCAAGAAATGCTGAAGCTAACAAAGAAATCGCTGATAACGCATCAAAATTAAAAGACCAAATGCAATCGATGACTGCAAATATTGCTTCTTTGAACAATGTTTATGGTGGAATGCTTTCTGCAATGAGTAACAAAGGATAATTAGTTTTTAACTATATTTTCATAACAAAATAAACTAAACTAATTAAGAAAAAATGGCAGGAGGAAAATTAACCCCTAGACAGAAGATGATTAACTTGATGTATCTTGTATTCATCGCGATGTTAGCATTGAACATGTCAAAAGAAGTATTATCAGCGTTCGGTATTTTAAATAATAAAATTATCGAATCAAATGGTCTTACTGATAATCGTAACCAAGCTTCTTTTGAACAATTAGCGCAGAAAGCACAGGATCAACCTGGTCAGTACGGCGATAAAAAAGCAAAAGTAGATAAGATTCGATCGGTTTCAAAAGAATATTCTGATTATATCGAAGCAATCAAAACGGAGATTTCTAAAGGTTTTGAGCGTGATAAAGAAGGCAACTTACCTTATGAACAAATGGATAAAGGTGATATTGTCGATAATAAATTTTTTAACGGAGATAAGTTGTCAAAAGAGGGTCAAGAGTTTTTAGATAAAATTAAAAATTTTCCAGCTCAGATTAAGCAAATTGGAGGAAGTGCAATCGCAGAATCCGAAATGAAGAAAATCGAGAATAGATTTGCTACAAAAGATGTTTACTCTGAAAAAGCGGGTGCTACATTACCATGGATTAAGTACAATTATCAGGGTTTTCCTTTAATTGCGACTTTAACTAAATTATCGCAGTTGCAAGCTGATATTAAGACAACTGAAAGTGATGTAATGGCAGGAATGTTTCAATCCGATCTTATTGCGGCTGCTTCTTTAACTGCTTATGAACCAATTGTAGTTCTTGATAAGACTGCATATTTTCAAGGTGAAGCTGTGACGGGAAGAGTTATTCTAGGTAAATTTGATCCCTCACTTCAAGCAAAGTCTGTAACTTTAAACGGTCAAAATTTGAAAGCCGAAGCTGGTCAAGCTAAGTTTTCATTCGGAGCCGGAAATGTTGGAGATCATGAAATGAAAGGTTCTTTTAATTTTGAAGAGAATGGCAAATTGGTTCCACTGCCAATCAAAGGAAATTACGTTGTAGTTCCAAGACCTAATTCAGCTAACATTTCAGCAGATAAGATGAATGTTGTATACAGGGGTTTACCAAACCCAATGACAATTTCTTTTGCTGGTATATCTGATGATAAAGTAGTTGCATCAGCACCTGGTTTAAGTAGAGCTGGTAAACCTGGTCAATATAATTTAAACCCTGGTCAAGGTACTGAGGTTACCGTAAGTGTGACCGGGAAGTTACCTGATGGTAAACCAGTATCTGATAAAAAAGTTTTTAGAATTAAAAACATTCCAGGTCCAGTTGGTGCCATTGCAGGTGAAATGGGTACAGCGAAAGGTGCTAAATCTCGTTTGGAAGTTTCTCAAGTATCTGCTCAATTGCCAGATTTCTTGTATGATTTGAAATTCCAAGTGACTCAATTTACCTTTAAAGTGCCAGGTCAAGCCGCAGTTGTTGTTAATGGGGATCGAGTTAATGCCCAGTGTAAAGCAGCGTTGACTAAAGCAGGAAGAGGTGATGTAGTGACAATTACAGACATCAAAACCAAAATCATAGGTGTAAGTGCTAACATAATTACTGGTAAAACCGCACCTGTTGTTTACGAGATACAATAATAATTTTTGTTTTGCGTTAATTCGTTAACCTATTTAATAAAAGAACTATGAATTTTAGAAATTTTTTATCACTAATCATTTTAGTAGCAGGAAGCTTCTCAACTTTAGCACAATCAAATTTACTTAATGCTAAAACTCCTGAAGAAATTGGAAAAAAGTCCGCTGCTCAATTGGTAGCTGATAATGATGCTCCACTACCTTATGGCTTTGTGGACGATCGTGATATCTTGATGGGCAAGGCAGTTTGGGAAATCATTGATTTAGATGAAAGAGTTAATTTTCCTCTATATTTTCCTGTAGATACTAATAACATTGGTACTGATAGAAGATCTTTATTTGATGTTATCATTAAGGGTATTAAATCTGGAGAAATTTCGGAGGTTTATAGTGATAGTTATTTCAATACTAAAAAAACACTGAAGGAAATCGAGTCGTCATTTACTTACATTGATACTATTCCTTCTGGTATAGATGAAATCAATAATTTTTATGATGATTATAAGTCTGGAGCTAAAGTTTTAGACCCACAATATATTAACAAACAAGATTTATCTGGTTATCATGTAACTGGATATAAAATTAAAGGTTTTTGGTATTTTGATAAGCGCCAAGGTGAGTTGAAGTATAGACTATTGGGGATTTGTCCTGTCGCGCCAGAAGCAAGAGAGATTGGTAGCGATAATCCTGATGTAATTGATTTGTTCTGGGTTTATTTTCCTGCAGCTAGAGATGTGCTTCACTCATGGTATGCATTTAATGATAGAAACTCAGCAATGCCAATTTCCTTTGACCGACTCTTAAACTCGAGACGCTTCAATGCAGTGATTTATCAAGAAGAAAACGTGTATGGTGATCGTGAGATAGAAAAGTACATGAAAGATAATTCACAAATGCAATTGCTTGAAGCAGAACGCGTGAAAGACAAAATCAGAGATTTTGAACAAGATATGTGGAATTACTAATTGTGATTCTTTTTAAAACTAAAACTCTTACCTTAATTGGTAAGAGTTTTTTATTTTTGAACTATGGTAGATTATTTAATTGTTGGTGGTGGAATTGCAGGTTTATGCTTTGCAGAGCATTGCATTCAAAACGACAAAAGTTTTATTTTAATTTCTGATGATTCACAAAATTCTTCAAAAATCGCAGGAGGTTTGTACAATCCCGTTATTTTGAAAAGATTTACAGGTTTGGAAGATGCTGCATTTCAATTGGATTACTTAGATCATTTTTATACGCAAATTGAAATGCGAACAGGTGTAAAAATTAATTATCCGCTTCCTCTTTTGAGAAAATTTTTCTCTATCGAAGAACAAAATAATTGGTACCAAGCTGCTGATCATCCAAAAATAAGCCCTTTTCTTTCAAATACTTTAATTAAAAAAAAGATTGAAGCAATTGATGCTCCTTTTGATTACGGTCGTGTTTTACGCACGGGCTTCGTCGATACAGCTGCTTTTTTGAAAAGTTATCATTCCTTTTTAGAGCGAAATTATCTACTTTTGAACGCAACGTTTAATCATGCAAAGTTACACGTAACAGCTACAGATATTGCTTATGAAAATATCAAGGCTAAGAAAGTGGTATTTGCTGAGGGCTTCGGTTTATGTGCCAATCCTTATTTTAATTATTTGCCTTTAGACGGCACCAAAGGCGAACTTTTTATCATTAAAGCACCCCATTTACATTTACAAGAAATTATTAATACCAGTGTTTTTATTTTACCTTTGGGTAACGATTTATTTAAAGTTGGTGCAACATACAATTGGAAGGATAAAACCGATGTTCCAACCGATGAAGGCAAGCAAGAATTAATTACACGAATCAAAGAAATTCTTCTTTGTGATTTTGAAATAGTGCATCATTATGCGGGTGTTCGACCCACCGTTCGCGATCGTAAACCGCTACTTGGGAATCATGTAACTCATAAAAACCTCTATATCCTTAACGGATTGGGAACTCGTGGAGTAATGTTAGGACCTTACTCGGCGAATATCTTATTTCAGTTTTCTGAAAATGAAACGGAAATTCCTTTACATTATTCAATCAAACGATTCAAGAATAAGCAAATCTAATTTTTTGCCTCGGGATTGTAGGAAACAAAAAAATTAATATACAGGTTTCGCGAAAGTCGCATTACAACTGGAAAAGATAAAATAAGCACCACAAAAATACTAATGAAAGACGTAATCATACTGCGGTCAAACTGAAATACAATTATAAAAGTAAGGATGCCAATGGCAACATTCAGCCCGTAACTCACATACATAGCTCCATAAAAAAAAGATGGTTCAATTTGATACCGTAAATTACAATGACTGCATTTTTCGTTCATCTTTATGATTTTGCTTAAATGTAGTAAATTTTGGTCTTCGTACATACTTTCTTTCTGGCATTGAGGACAAGTTCCTGTTAAAATGCTATATAATTTGGATCCTTTTTTTAACATTTGCAAAATATTATTTATTACGATTATTGACCGACTTTTCGGTATGTAAAATTACAAATTAACTCACACATTTCAGAAGTAAAACTTCGATAAAATATAAGATATTATTATGCTCAACATACACAATTTATCCGTTTCTTTTGGAGGAACTTTTCTATTTGAAGAAGTAACATTTCGTTTAGGAGCGGGAGATCGCGTAGGTCTTGTAGGTAAAAATGGCGCTGGAAAATCAACGATGCTCAAAATTTTGGCCGGAGATTTTGCTCCTGATTCTGGAGTAATTTCTCAGGAAAAGGAAATCCGAATGGGTTTTTTACGTCAAGACATCGACTTCGAAAGGGGTAGAACCGTTTTAGAAGAGGCGTACGAGGCATTTGTTGAAATCAAAATAGTAGAAAAAAAACTCGAGCAAATCAACCATCAATTGGTAACCCGTACCGATTATGAAAGTGAAGAATATACCAAAATTATCGAAGATTTAGGCGATTATACCCATCGATTTGAACTTTTAGGAGGCTATAATTATATTGGAGATACCGAAAAAATTCTGTTAGGGCTTGGTTTTAAACGCGAAGTATTTCACAATCAAACCGAAACGTTTTCGGGTGGTTGGCGCATGCGAATTGAACTAGCCAAATTACTTTTGCAAAATAACGATGTATTACTTCTCGATGAGCCTACCAATCACCTCGATATCGAAAGTATCATTTGGTTAGAAAGTTTTTTACGAAATTATCCTGGCGTAGTAGTAATTGTATCGCACGATAAAATGTTTTTGGACAACGTAACAAATCGTACAATAGAAATATCTCTTGGAAAAGCCTACGATTTCAATAAACCTTATTCTGAATATTTAGAATTACGTCATGAAATTCGTGAAAAACAATTGGCAACTCAAAAAAACCAAGCCAAAAAAATTGAAGAAACAGAGAAATTAATCGAGAAATTCCGTGCCAAAGCTTCTAAAGCCTCAATGGCACAATCTTTAATTAAAAAATTGGATAAAGTAGAGCGTATCGAAGTGGACGAGGATGATAATTCAGTAATGAATATCTCGTTTCCTGTTTCTAAAGTTCCCGGTCGCGTAGTTATCGAAGCAGAAGAAGTGACCAAAAGTTATGGTGAGAATACGATTCTAAAAGACATTTCGTTGTTGGTGGAACGCGGTAGTAAAATTGCTTTCGTTGGACAAAATGGCCAAGGAAAATCGACTTTCATCAAAGCGATTGTCAATGAATTTGAATACGATGGTACAATTAAATTAGGTCATAATGTGCAAATAGGTTATTTTGCTCAAAATCAAGCTGAATATCTAGACGGCGAAATTACACTTTTGCAAACGATGGAAGATGCCGCAACTGATACCAATCGTTCAAAAGTACGCGACATGTTGGGCTCTTTTTTATTTAGAGGCGATGACGTAGAGAAAAAAGTGAAAGTGCTTTCTGGAGGAGAACGAAACCGATTGGCGTTGTGTAAATTGCTTTTGCAACCCATAAATGTTTTAGTGATGGATGAGCCAACCAACCACTTGGATATAAAATCCAAAAATGTTTTGAAAGCAGCTTTACAAAAATACGAGGGAACACTATTGCTCGTTTCACACGACAGGGATTTTCTTCAAGGAATGTCAAACTTAGTCTACGAGTTTAAAGATCAAAAAATTAAAGAGTATTTAGGCGACATTAATTATTTTCTTGAACAACGAAATCTTGAAAATATGCGCGAAGTCGAGAAAAAAGACATTGCCAAAAAAGAAAATAACAAAGAAAGTAACAAATCTTCGTACGAAGATCAAAAGAAAAATAAAGCTTTGCAAAATCGTTTGAGCAAAGTGGAAAGTCAAATCAAGCAACTTGAAATTGACATTCAAAAAGACGACAAAGCTTTGGCTGCAAACTATGACAAACACATCGAAGATGCCAACTTTTTTATGGCCTACAATAAAAAGAAGAAGGCTTTGGACCAACTGCTCGAAGATTGGGAGGTGGTTCAAGGCGAAATTGATGCGTTGTAACTATTTGATTAAACCGATGCTTTTGGAATGCTCAATTGCTTCGTGACTGTCTCGAAAATAACATGTTTGAATACCCAAAGAGCTGATGTTTTTTAGTGCACTTTGGGTTTTCAATTTTTTATGGGTTCCCGTTTGCCTGATATAAACCGCCATAACCGTTACAGGAAATATTTTACAAATGCTTTCATACAAATACGGATCTTCTTGCGAATCGTCGCCAAGAAGCGTATAGCACAAGTTCGGATAAAATTCTAAAATATGTCTAATCTTCTCAAATTTGTGGTTGTGATCTCCGCGTCCCGTAACAAATAAATCCATCAAACTGGTTTTGATATCTTTTAATAAAAGTACGGCACGAGGCAGCTGATTCAATTCGGTAAATTTTACGATAAATTCATACAAATTCCACTCACTACTCGACACATAAAAAAAGGCATTTTGCTCCTCCTTGTTATTTCGTCCTGCCGTACTCAATGCTTGATAATGCGGAACCGCGCCTTCAAAAACTTTACGGGCATTGACATTTCGAAAAAGCAAAATGTACAGTTTTTTTAAAGGATTTTTAGTGTGGGAGACTAAAAATGTGTCGTCGATATCCGAGATAAATCCTAAATTCCCCTCAAATGGACGAACATAAGTTCCTTTAACTTCGATTTTTACCCCTTCATAAAAAATGTAAACACGATAATCTAACCACCCATAACCCAAAATTTCATTGATGGGAATGCAAATTTTAAAAAAACCATCGTCCAAGGTTTTAGTATGTATCGTTTTACCTTGTCTTTCTAAATAAACATCTGCATTTGCTTGGGTTTTAGTTTGATACATCCGAATCATAGATCGAGCATTTCGAAATTTTTTCTTCTGAAAATCGTATTCCTCTTTTGTAGTGGGTTTAAAAACATGACCCATCACAATTAATTCTTGTTCATTGGCATATCCGCGGTATAACTTTAATATCGGTTTCATAAATTTACTACATTTGAGTGCTTACAAATTAATCGATTTTGTTTAATTAAAAAAGAAAATGGTAAAAAAGAATATTCTAATGGTGGTGAATCCCATTTCGGGAGACGTAGACAAGTCAACTTTCATTCAAGAGGCTAAATTTTTTGCGGATACGCTTCAATTACGTTTCGTTCTTTTTGAAACTACTGGGAATAACGACGAAGAGGCAATAAAAAACTTGTGTTACATGCACAAACCCGAACGTGTTTTAGTCGCGGGTGGCGATGGTACCATAAAATTGGTTGCTGAAGCTTTGGCTGATTTTGATGTCATCATTGGGATACTTCCTGCTGGATCAGCCAATGGATTGTCGGTCGATTTGAATTTACCGAGCAATTTAGCCGATAATTTAAAAATTGCCTTTACAAACGACGCAATGGAAATGGACATGATTGGTATCAACGGCCGAAAAAGCATGCATTTAAGCGATTTGGGTCTGAATGCCGAGTTGGTTAAAAACTACGCACAGAGTTCCACTCGAGGGAAACTAGGCTATGCTTTGCAAACTTTTTCTACATTATCTGAAATGAAAGAGCCGTTTTCGGCAAAAATTATGGCCAATAATGAAGCATTGGAAGTAA
>NZ_JBIPPD010000249.1:0-4208 GCF_044368625.1 Flavobacterium sp.
GCGAATTGTAACAAAGAGCGAGTAATATTCGAAAATCGAATTGATTTGACTTAAGGCAAAATGAGTAATTACAACCGTTCTCATCTAAAGATCATCAACATTTACAAAACGTCCTGATGTGATATCTTTTTCCGAAAGCTCGGCTCTTTTTTGATATTCATCAATAGAGAATGGCGCAAAATGCATTTCTTTTTTTTGCTTTTTTGCGTAAGCAAGAATCGATTTAATGGAATTAATTAAATGTTCATCTTTAACAAATTCAAGTTCTTTCTGAATATTTTTAATTTCAACTGCGATATCCATAACTTTTTATTTAAAACAAATTTACAAAATATTACGTAAGTATTTTTCAAAAATAAGGTTGCCGAAATACAAATTTCAGCAACCTTTTTCAATTTAATAAAAGCTTCTATTTAATTCTTCAAATACTTTTCTAAAAACTGGTCTTGTTCCCAAAGTAAGTGCAAGATATTGTCTTTCGCAACATAACTGTGACTTTCTTTTGGCAAAATAACCATTCGCACCGGAGCACCCAAACCTTTCAAAGCTTGAAAATAACGCTCGGTCTGCAGCGTGAATGTTCCTGGATTATTGTCAGCTTCTCCGTGAACCAACAAAAGCGGCGTTTTCATTTTTCCCGCATTCATAAATGGCGACATTGTGTTGTAAACCTCAGGTACTTCCCAATAATTACGTTGTTCACTTTGGAAACCAAAAGGCGTCAATGTTCTGTTGTAAGCGCCACTTCTGGCAATTCCGCAAGCAAATAAGTTAGAATGGGAAAGCAAATTCGCAGTCATAAATGCACCATACGAATGTCCGCCAACTGCCACTTTTTTCGGGTTGATGTAACCTAACTTGTCTACGGCATTTATGGCCGCTTCTGCATTATCCACCAACTGTGAAATAAAATTATCATTGGGCTCTGTTTCGCCTTCACCCACAATCGGGAACGAAGCATCGTCTAAAACTGCATAACCTCTCGTAACCCAATACACAAAAGATCCATAGTAAGGAAACGTAAATTCATTCGGGTTTTGAGCGCTTTGACCTGCACTGTTTTTGTCTTTAAACTCTTCTGGGTAAGCCCAAATAAGCAAAGGCAATTTTTCTTTTTTCGTCTTGTCGTAGTTGGCGGGTAAATACAATGTTCCAGAAAGTGCCACTCCGTCTTTTCGCTTGTATTTAATGACTTCTTTATGAACGTTTTTAATGCTTTCAAACGGGTTTTTGAAATTTGTAATCTGCGTCAAACTGTTTTTCTTCTTGATGTTTCTAAAGTAATAATTTGGATATTCGGTTTTAGACTGAATTTGGACCAAAACATCGCCTTTTTTGAAATCTTCAATCGAAAAAATGTTCTCTATTTTGTCTTTGTAATTCGACTGGTACAATCTTTTGGTTTTCAAAGTCTTTATGTTGAATTCATCTACAAAAGGAAATTGTCCGTCCTTGGTATGTCCGTCTCCCAGTAAATAAGCGTTTTCACCTTCAAGGGCCAACACATATCTGCCGTATTGGTTTTTTACGGTTTCAAAATTTCCGGGATCAGCATAAATGTCTTGCGAATTTCGGTCCCAAATCAGTTTTGGTGCTTCGTTCAATGCCGAAGGATTCATTAGGTAGGTTTTTGAATTTCGGGTGTCGTACCACGAGTCGTAAAGTACAGCCGTTGTTGCATTTCCCCAAGTAATGCCGCCGTACCGTTGTACTGTTTTAATAAACGATTGAGGAGCTTGAGAAAATGGCGCTTCCCAAGTAAATACTTCGTCTCTGTAATCAACTTTATTTGCCGGATTTCCTTCGTCCAAGGCTTCTGCATAATACAAAGTAGCAGGAGCGTCGGCACGCCAATTCATACTTCTTTTGCCTTTTTTAACCGCCATAAATCCTTTAGGCATAATCTCATTCAATGGCGAGTCGTTCACAATTTTCACCAAATTTCCATTGGCATCATAAATTGTTGTTTTATTTGGAAAACGACTCAACGGCACAATATAAGAAAAGGGTTTTTCGATAGTAGTTACCATTAAATAATTTCCGTCGGGCGAAAAATTCTCACCAGCATACAAATTGGCTTCTTTAAAAAGTATAGCAATACCGTTTAAATCTACTTTGTACAATTCAGAAGTTACTAGAGTTTCAAAATTGGTTTCGTCCGTTTTATTTTTTAACAAATCTTGGTACGTTCTGTTTTGCGAAACCGATCCGTCTGCTGTAGAAACAATCGGGCCGGAAGGCAAATCTTTTTTTACATCAATAAGTGCTGGACGGTTTTTGGGCAACATTTTTACCAAAATATGGTTGTTGTCTTTGAACCAACTAAACGGACTTCCCATATTGCTGTTTACTCGTGCATCAGTTAATTTTTTAGCTTGAGCGGTTGCTACATCAATTACCCACAGTTCTACACCCGTAGCAGTGGTGTGAGAAAATGAAATTTTCTTTTCGTTGGGCGACCAAGAAATGTTGGTAATCTTGGCATTTTCGGGCAATCCTTTGACTTGCTCTTCGTTTGCACCTTTAATTTTTCGGATTTTTAGGTTGCTGATGTACGTTGTCGTACTGGAAATATTGGTCACCGGATTGATGCGCAAACCTCCCAAACGCATTTCCTCTTGACTTAAATCATCAAGGGTTTTGTAGGTATTGCGGTAGGAAAGTAGCATGTATTCCTTTTTGGTATCCATCGAAACCGATGGAGCACGCTCATAATCTGCAAGGTCGAGAATTTCTTTTGGCGGCTTTTGATACGATAAGTTTTCTTGTGCATTTGAAGTGACAAACGCCAGAAAAAACAGTAAAGCGAAGGTGTTTTTCATATAACTTGGGTTTAATAATTTTAGGGTTCTAAGGTAGTGAAGTGGATTGTTATTTTTTAGAATAAGCAAATTTAAAATTAAATTTTTATGCAAGTTTCATCTGATTTTACTAATTTTAAATCTACAAAAAACAATTAATAAAACAATTATGGCAAAATTTGAGATTACAAAAAGAGCAAATGGTGAATTTCAGTTTAATTTAAAAGCTGGAAATGGTCAAGGAATTTTAATTAGTGAAGGATATGTCGCTAAAGCATCTTGCATGAATGGAATTGAATCCGTTCGGAAAAATTCGCAAGTGGATAAGCTTTTTGATCGTTTGGAATCTAAAAACGGCAAGCCTTACTTTAATTTAAAAGCTACAAACGGCCAGATTATTGGCGGTAGCGAGATGTATGAAAGCGTGGCGGCCCGCGAAAACGGTATTCAATCGGTGATGAAAAACGCTCCGGATGCTACTATTGATGATAAAACAGTTGAAGCATAAGTAATACCGAACAATGTATTTAATCCTCCAAGTGTTCTTTACATTTGGAGGTTTTTTTATGCGATTGTGTTTTGTTCTTCGACCTTGTCCAAACGCCAAAATCTACGAACACGAATTTTGAAAGAATAGTGCGAGTTAAAATACAATACTGTTTTTGATTATATGAGGTAAATTAGTTTTAGAGTTCAAGGTACTAAAAATCAAAGTTTTAGCCTCTCAAATTGACCATTTGATTGCACAGGATTATTTTTTTTGGGTGTTAAAATCCTTAAATTTGTTTTTAAAATGAGAACGGCATAAGCAAAATAATCACAAATATCGACTAGCTCGACCTTAACGGCAGTTACACCTATGCCAATTATTTACTTTGGTAGTTTCAAAAGCGGGTAGTGCCTATTAAAGGTAAAATTCTGAAAATGAGTCCCCCCACCAAACAGAAAACATCAGGATATTTCAGGAACTATTTTCAGGTAAGTAGATCATTATTTCTCCAGCAAAAGTTGCAAAGTCTATTATGCACCATTTGACGTCGGAGCTCCCGACTTGATTATTGAAATACGCTCTCCCGGAAATTCCAAAAAAAGAAATGGACGTCAAATTTGACTCGCATAAAGAAAACTTGGTGCGAGAATATTGGCTTGTGGATCCCTCTTCCGAAACCGTACTGATTTATGTACTGAAAAATAACAATTTTATTGTATTAAAACCATGTACAATAGATAATGAAATTAAAAGTCCCACTTTTCAAAATCTATCTTTTCCTTTCAAAAATATTTTTGATTTTTAAAGTAAATGCTGTGTTCAATTCATAAGTGCAACAAACTTATTATTTAGAGTTTCAATTGGACTAAGATAATTGAATTTTCTAATAGGTCTGTTATTAATTGATAATTCTACTT
>NZ_JBIPPD010000367.1:0-3018 GCF_044368625.1 Flavobacterium sp.
TGATTTTGTTCTAACAAATGAATTGCATTTGGATTTACTGATAACATTGACCAATCAATATTATTTATATTTTTTTCCAATAAATTAATTGCATTTGGGTTTTGAGATAGGTAACTCCAATCAATTTTTCTAGGATATTTTTCTAACATAATAATTGCATTTGGATTTTGCGATAACATATCCCAGTTTATTTCGCCCATATTTTTTTCTAATAAAGGGATTGCAGCTGGGTTAGTCGATAAAAAATCCCAGTCAATTTTATCTAAGTTTTCTTCTAATAAAGGAATTGCATTTGGATTCAGCGATAAATTAGTCCAATTAATTTTATCTGGATTTTCCTTTAACAAATGAATTGCATTTGGATTTGCAGATAACTCTTCCCAATCAATTCTATCTTGATTGTTCTCTAACAAATGAATTGCATTTGGATTTGTAGATAAGTTTCTCCAATCAACACGTTCATCAACAACATATTCTGGTCTAGTATACATACCACCACGTTTTTTATATTCGGTTCTTCTTGAATTTCTTCGTTTAGTTTTCCTTAAATTTCTTTTTTTTAAATCTGTTCTTTTAGATTTTCGCATTATATAATAATAAAATATTAAATAATAAATTTCAAATAATTATGCGTTATCAAAATTTTCAGCATATTCATCCATTTCCATTCCATGCGTGTCTGCCATGCGTTGTAATCTTTCAGGATGCATTACTTTTGAAACCAATTCTTCAGCAGGAACCTTATTCTTTTGATTCATTTTGTTATAATTATATCCTCTAACAATCATATGAATTGCGTTTGGATTCCTTGATAAATAACCCCAATTAATATTATCTGGGTTTTGTTCTAACAAATGAATTGCATTTGGATTTGCTGATAAATAATTCCAATCAATTCTATCAGGATTTGCTTCTAATAAATGAATTGCATTTGGATTTCTTGATAACTGATCCCAATCAATTTTATCCGGATTTTGTTCTAATAAATGAAATGCATTTGGATTTGCTGATAACATAGTCCAATCAATTCTATCAGGATTTGCTTCTAATAAATGAATAGCATTTGGATTTTCTGATAATGATGGCAAAAAAATTCTATCTGGATTTTGTTCTAACAAATGAATTGCATTTGGATTTGCTGATAAATTCTCCCAATCAATATTATATGGATTTTGTTTCAATAAATGAATTGCATTTTTATTGCCCGATAACATACTCCAATTGATTTTATCTGGTTTTTCTTTTAACAAATGAATTGCATTTGGATTTTGAGATAACCAAAACCAATTGATTTTATCTGGATTTTCCCTTAATAAATGAATTGCATTTGGATTTGTTGACAACACTGTCCAATCAATTCTATCAGGATTTGCTTCTAATAAATAAATTGCATTAGGATTTGCTGATAAATTTCTCCAATTAACACGTTCATCAACTATATATTCTGGTTTGCTATACATGCCACCACGTTTGTTATATTTGTTTCTTCTTGAATTTCTTCGTTTAGTTTTCCTTAAATTTCTTTTTTTAAATCTGTTCTTTTAGATTTTCGCATTATATAATAATAAAATATTAATAAGTATTATATAAACACTTTATGCATTATCAAAATTTGCAGCATATTCATCCATTTCCATTCCATGTACATCTGCCATGCGTTGTAATCTTTCTGGATGCATGACCTTTGAAACTAATTCTTCAGCGGGTTCCTTGTTCTTTTGATTCATTCTATTATAATCATATTTTATAAGCATATCCAATGCATTTGGGTTTTTTGATAATTCATCCCAACGAATTTTATCTGGATTTTGTTTCAATAAATCAATAGCATTTGGATTGCTTGATAAGTAATTCCAATAAATTTTATCTTGATTCATTTCCAAAATAGGAATTACATTTGGATTTGGATTTGCTGATAAATTGTGCCAACTAATACGTCTATCGATAATATATTCTGGTTTAGTATTCATGCCACCGCGTTTATAAAGACGTCTTTTGTGTGTTTTTCTTTTTCTGCAAAAGTTTTTCTTAATATATTTTTTGCTTTTTCGCATATATATATATATATATATTAAGAAAATAATTATTTTTTATCTTCTTCATTGTGACTATAATTATCTGAATTATAATCATCTGGAACATTACTAAATGTATCGATGTATTTACCCATTGATATTCCATGTGATTTTGCCATACGACTTGCTCTTTCTGGGTGCATTACTGTTGAAATTAATTCTTCAGCAGGGACCTTGTTCTTTTGATTCATTTTGTTATAATTGTAACCTGTAACAATCATATGCATTGCATTTGGATTTGCAGACAACATACCCCAATTAATTCTATCTGGATTTTGTTCTAATAAATGAATTGCATTTGGATTTTCTGATAAATAACTCCAATTAATTTTATCTGGATTTCGTTCTAATAAATCAATAGCATTTGGATTTTTTGATAAATAATCCCAATAAATTTTATCTTGATTTTGCTCTAACAAATGAATTGCATTTGGATTTGTTGATAAATCATCCCATTCAATATCGCGTGGATATTTTTCTAATAAATGAATTGCATTTGGATTTCTAGATAACCATTCAAAATCAATATTGCGTGGATTTTGTTCTAATAAATGAATTGCATTTTCATTACGCGATAACATTGACCAATCAATTTTGTCTGGATTTTGTTCTAATAAATGAATTGCATTTTCATTACGCGATAAAGTCTCCCAATCAATCTTATCTGGATTTTGTTCTAATAAATGAATTGCATTTGGATTCTGTGATAAAAAATGCCAATTAATTTTATCTGGATTTTCCCTTAACAAATGAATTGCATTTGGATTTTCTGATAAAAACTTCCAATCAATTCTATCTGGATTTGATTCTAATAAATAAATTGCATTTGGATTTAAAGATAAATTTCTCCAAACAACACGTTCATCAACAATATATTCTGGTCTAGTATACATACCACCACGTTTTTTATATTTGTTTCTTCTTGAATTTCTTCGCTTAGTTT
>NZ_JBIPPD010000358.1:0-4168 GCF_044368625.1 Flavobacterium sp.
ATCCACCCGGGGAGGTGTGCGACGCTGTGGTGGAGCTGTGCCGCCTGCGCGACTGGCAGGCCGAAGAACTGGCCACCCTGCTGCGCCGGCACCCCCGCTACGTTCGCAACAACTACCTGCGCCCGCTGATGCGCGACGGTCGGCTGGTGATGACGCGGCCGGAGGAGCCGAATGATCCGGGGCAGGCGTATCGGGCGGTGGGGGGCGAGGGATGAGCGTGCCGTGGCCAAAGGTTCCGCTGAAGTACCTGGTGAGCAAGATCGGGAGTGGCAAAACACCAAAGGGCGGCGCAGAGGTTTACACATCGTCGGGTGTGATGCTCTTGCGCAGCCAGAACGTCCATTTCGATGGTCTGCGCCTTGACGACGTCGTGCACATCGACGAGACCATGGACGAGGACATGGCGTCCACGCGGGTGCTACCCAATGACGTTCTGCTGAACATCACCGGCGCATCCATCGGGCGCTGCACTGTGGTTCCGGCCGAGTTTGAAGCGGCGAATGTCAACCAGCACGTGTGCATCATCCGACCCAAAGCCCAACGTCTCCTGCCCGCATTTCTGAACCTGGTTCTTCAGTCACCGACTATCCAGAACGAGATTCGATTCGGCGAGAACGGATCTTCTCGGGAGGGCTTGAACTTTGAACAGGTCGGCGCCTTTGAGATCCCGGTCCCGCCCCTGTCGGAGCAAGTCATCTGTGTCGAGCGGGCGCAAGCTTCAGTTCAGCGCGTTGAATCGCTGATCGCAGAAAAGCAGAACCTGTTGACGCTGATGGCCGAAAAGCGCCGCGCCCTCATCGCCAACGCCGTCACGCGGGGGCTGAATCCAAATGCGCCACTGCGTGATTCGGGCATCGAATGGCTGGCTGAGATACCAGCGCATTGGCACACCGAACGCGCGCGTTGGCTGTTTGGCGAGTCATGTCTACCCATCAGGCCGGATGATCAGATGGTGACCTGTTTCCGCGATGGCACGGTCACGCTGCGCAGCAATCGCCGCGAAGATGGATTCACCAACGGCGTGATCGAGCATGGCTACCAGGGCATCCGCAAAGGGCAGTTGGTGCTGCACTCCATGGACGCCTTCGCTGGCGCCATCGGCGTGTCGGACTCGGACGGCAAGTGCACGCCCGAGTACGTGATCTGCGATCCTTTGACCAACGATACGGACGCCCCCTATTTCGCCGCCCTGCTGCGCGAGATGGCTTTGCGGCGCTACGTCCAAGCCTTCTGTTCCGCCGTTCGTGAGCGCGCGCCAAGGATTCGCTTCAACGACTTCCGGGATTTCGTGCTGCCCGTGCCGCCACTCAGCGAGCAGCTAGCCATCGTTGACTTCATTGGCCGGCAGACTGGGCCGCTGGTGCGCCTGGCTGATCAAACTGCCACCACGCTCGATTTGCTGAGGGAGCGCAGAACGGCCTTGATCGCCGCTGCCATCCAGTTCCCCGAGGAGACCGCCTGTGCGACTTGAAACCCTGCGCCTTCAAAACTTTCGCGGCTATGTCGACCGCGAATTCACGCTACACCCGAAGTTCAATTTGGTGATTGGCGAGAACGGCAGCGGCAAGACTTCATTTCTGGAGGCGGCCGCCGTGGCCATCGGCTCATGGCTGCTGGGCTTTCGTGGTCACGACTCACGAAGCATAGGGGGCCGCGACGTACGCCATGTGCTGGAGTTCGTAGAGAAACGCTACCGCGAGCTGCCGCAGTACCCGGTGCGGGTCACGGCCACAGGACAACTGCACATCGCGCAGGTCGGGCGGGCCGCGCCCGAGGATGAGGTCGGCTACTTGGCGCCCAGCAGCGCTGACAAGCCGAACCCCCGCGAGGTGCCTATGAAGTGGGAGCGCTCGGTAGAAGGCGCCGGTGGCAGAACCACACGTGTCGGCGCCGCCAAGCTGAAGGAATACGCCGAGGCCATGGCCAGAGCCGTGTTGAAGCAAGAGCCGCGCGTGTTGCCGCTGATCCGCTACTTCGGCGCGGGCAGGCTTTGGGAATCGGTCCGCGACACCTCGGGCAAGGCGCTGAGCAAGCACAAGGGCAAGCAGCCTGCCGAGTTGGCCGACGATGCCGACGAGCTGGACAAGCTTCTGCGCGAGTCGCAACGGCTATCAGAGCCTTTTTATGGCTACCGAATGAGCGTTGACAAACGCTGCAACCCAGATGACCTGATTCGCTGGATGCGAGAAGAGCGGCTCAACGAATTGGATGAGGACGACTACTCGCCGGCACTTCGTCTGGTTTACCAAGCCATTGAGTCCCTGTTGCCGGAGATTGACTCGGCGCGGTATAGCAAGGTGTTGCGCACCCTTGTACTGCGCTACCAAGACGGCGAACTACACACCTTCAACGAACTCAGCGACGGCTATCGAAACGTGGTGGCCATCGCCGCCGACCTGGCCATCAAGGCCGCCATGCTGAACCCACAATTGGCTGAGCGGGCGCTGGAGTTGACGCCTGGCGTGGTGCTGATCGACGAACTGGATTTGCACCTGCATCCAAAGTGGCAGCGCAGGGTGATCGGCGACTTGCGACGCACATTCCCGATGCTGCAGTTCATCTGCACCACGCATTCGCCGTTCCTGATCCAGTCTCTCGAATCCAGCGAAGAGCTGATTGTGTTGGCAGACATTGAGCAGAGGGCGCCCGACGGCTCAGGGGATCGAGTCATCACCTCCGACGACTCCCACGACTCTGATGAAGAGGCCGAAGATTTGGTCACCGACGACCTGGAGCACTTGGGGATAGAGGCCATCGCCAGCGGCATCATGGGAGTTCCGGCAGATGCAAGCCCGCGTTATCTGGAAATGCTCAAGGTGGCTCGAGGCTATCTCGCAGAACTGGAAGAGGCCGCTCAATCACCGCAGGAGCGGCTGGAACACTACAAGCAGAGTTTGGCGGCACGCCTGGCACCGTATGCAGACAACCCGGCATTCCAGGCCGTCCTGGAAGCAGAGCGGGCCGACAAGTTGGGGCGTTGAGATGCGGCCCGTGAGCAAGGGATCTCTGCCCTATCGATACACAAACGGGGAGGCGTATGGCAAGGCTGCCGGCGGTTTGGCGGCACGCATCGGCAAGTACTGCTCATATTGCGAACGGCCGGTGGACAACGGTGAGGTAGAGCACCTTCAACCAAAAAGCGTCGCCGCCAACGCAGCGCTAGAGACGCAGTGGTCCAACTTTCTGCTGGCATGCAAGAACTGCAATGCCACCAAGTCAAAGCACAACCCAGGACTTGGCGACTGGCTGATTCCAGACCGTGACAACACGATGGCGGCATTCATCTACCAGGTGGATGGGGTGATTGAGATCAATTCAACGCTGCTCGCACAAACCCGCGCACTGGCTGAAAAGACTCGGGATCTGATGAAGCTGAACCGCAAGGTTCGGCGTGTCGTGGATGAGAAAGGAAATCTGGTTGCGTTGGATCGGAGAAGCCAGCGAATGCAGGCTTGGTTGTTGGCTCAGCGGTGGGTCGCGAAATACACGGCCAATCCGACGGCAGACAACACCGACGCCATCATCGACCTTGCTTCGACAGGAGGGTTCTTCAGCATATGGATGGCCGCCTTCATTTCCATCCCGGTGATACGACAGAGACTCATTGACGCTCCCGCATTTCGTGGAACAGAGAAGACCTGCTTTGACGCAGCGACACTGCCTACGGTGATGCATCCCAACACCGACGGTTGGCTGAATGGGAGCAAGTTGTGAATAGCAAGCGCCACGACGAAGCCGCCTTCGAGTCCTCCATCGAATCCGCCCTGCTCACCGCCGGCTGGCAATCCCTCGACAAGTCCACCTACGACCTCACCCGCCACTGCTTCCCCCAGGAAGCCCTCGCCTTCATCCGCGCCACCCAGCCCAAGGAATGGACGCGTCTGGAAGCGCTGAACGGCGCCCAGGCCGAAGCGCAGGTCCTTAAAGACCTTGTGCACTGGCTGGACACGCACGGCACGCTGGCGGTGCTGCGCAACGGCTTCAAATGCCAGGGCCGCACGCTGCGGCTGGCGTTCTTCAAGCCAGCCCACGGCATGAACCCCGAGCTGGCGGTGCAGTACGCGGCCAACCGGCTGGGCGTGACGCGCCAGTTGCGCTACAGCCAACAGAACACCAACGAGCTGGACCTGGTGCTCAGCGTCAATGGCCTGCCGGTGGCCACGGCCGA
>NZ_JBIPPD010000250.1:0-4161 GCF_044368625.1 Flavobacterium sp.
TAATTAAACCTTATTCACAAAATCCAGAAGCGTTGAATAATATTTCTGAGACTACTAATTTTACCACTGATTTAAAAGTTAATTCTGCAAACTTAGTTGATGTTTTTTTAGATGTGGAAGAAGCTTTTGAAATTGAATTAGAAAATTCTAGTTTAGAAAAAATAGCAAATGTTTATGATGCCGTTGATGTAATTCTTTCAAAGGTTCAGGAAAAATCCTAATTTAAGGTTTTTTTTAAAAAACTACCAAATCATTTATTCTTTCTTAATCATCCATATTGTCTATTATGGTTGTAATATTTACTGATGGAAAAGCAATTTAAAGATCAAAATTACTGGGCTTTAGTTCTAGGAGGAAGTAGTGGATTAGGATTGGCATCTGCTATTAAACTTTCCAAAGAAGGTATGAACATCATTGTTGTTCACCGTAATTCTAGATCAGAAATGGAGTTAATCAATAATTCTTTTAATGAAATTATTGCCAACAAAGTCAAATTCATTTCATTTAACATCGATGCAGGAAACCCTGAAAAAAGGATGCAAGCCATTTCGGAACTTAAAATCCAACTAGGTGATGATAAAATAAAATGTTTAATTCACAGCATTGCAAAAGGGAATTTAAAAGCAATGGTGGACGAAAGCCAACCCGAACTTCAAAAGGATGATTTTATGATTACCTTGGAGCATATGGCTATAAGTTTGTACGAGTGGACAAAAAATCTTTTTAAAGAAAACGTATTTGCAACAGACACTCGAATTATTTCCTTTACCAGCGAAGGTAATACCAAAGCCTATAAAAATTACAGTGCGGTTTCAGTTGCTAAAGCAGCTTTGGAAGCCATTTCAAGAAATATAGCTTTAGAGTTTGCACCTTATGGAATTCGTTCGAACTGCATTCAAGCGGGTGTTACCGATACACGGTCTTTGCGACTTATTCCTGGAAGCGATAAAATGAAAGAAATAGCACTATCGAGAAATCCTTTTGGCAAAATTACAACTCCCGAAGATGTTGCAGATGTGGTTTATTTGCTGTGTAAAGATGAAGCAAAATGGATTAATGGAACCGTGATTCCTGTTGATGGAGGAGAATCTATAGTAGCTTAATATCAAGATAATGACAACACAAGAAATATTCAAAAAATTACCTTTTTCTTCGCCTTATTTATTTGTTGATGAACTTTTTTATGTAAATGAAAAAGGAGCAAGTGGATGCTATACATTTCATGAAAATTTACATTTCTTTGAAGGCCATTTTAATAACTTCCCAGTTGTTCCTGGCGCGATTTTAATAGAAACGATGGCTCAAATTGGTGGTGCTAGCGTAAGTATTTATTTAACATCTTTGGACGAGCATAAAAAACATAATGAGGTAAGTGTAGCAACTTCCTATAATGTTGAGTTTTACAAACCTGTTTATCCCAATGAAAAAGTCACGGTTACTTCTGAGGTAATATATTTTAGATTTGGTAAGTTAAAATCAAAAGTAGTGATGTTCAATGCTAAAGATGAGAAAGTTTGCGAAGGTATAATCTCTGGTATATTGGCAAATAAAAGTAGTTTATGAGTAATCGAGTAGTTATAACGGGCCTCGGGGTCGTTTCTCCCAATGGAATAGGAATTCCCGAATTCAAAAATGCGATAAAAAATGGAGTTTCAGGAATACGTTTAATCGACCGACTTGTTGATTTAAATTTTGAAGCCCAAATAGGAGGAATCCCTCAAATTTCGGAAGAACTCAAATCAAAATATTTCACTCCATTGGAATTAATGAAGTTTAATGCCAGTGGTATTTTGTATGGAGTAATTGCAGGAATTGATGCCTGGCAAGATGCAGGATTGAAACTAGGCGAACTCGACGAAGAGCCCGATTGGGATAGTGGTATGATATATGGAATTGGTTCGATTGCTGCTGATAAACTAAGAGATGGAATAGTATTAATTGATAAATTGCAGGTTAAACGATTAGGAAGTAATTTCGTTATACAAACAATGCCAAGCGGAATAAGTGCTTATTTAGCTGGAAAACTAGGCGTTGGCAATCAGGCAACTACAAATTCTTCTGCTTGTGCAACAGGATCCGAAAGCATTTTGATGGCATATGATAGAATTAAAGCTGGCAAAGCCAAAAGAATGTTGGCAGGTGGTACAAATGACAGTAGTCCCTACACTTGGGCAGGATTTGACGCTTTGAGAGTTACAACATACAAACACAATGATGAACCTGAAAAAGCCTCTCAACCTATGGGTAATGGCGCTTCTGGTTTTGTGGCAGGAAGTGGTTCAGGAGCGATGGTACTGGAATCTTTAGAAAGTGCTTTAGAACGAGGAGCACATATTTATGCGGAAATTCTAGGTGGAAACATCAATACAGGTGGTCAAAAAGGGGATGGAAGTATGACCTTGCCCAACAGTGTTGGCGTACAGAGATGTATTTTAGAGGCGTTGAAAGACGCTGGAATAACTGCAAATGATATTGATGTTATAAATGGACATTTGACTTCCACGGGCAAATGCAATCTAGAAATCAAAAATTGGGCGGAGGCTTTAAATCGAAAAGGTAAAGATTTTCCCTACATTACGGCATTGAAATCGATGATTGGCCATACATTAGGTGCAGCGGGAGCTATTGAAAGTATAGCAGCTGTACTGCAATTGGAGGAGGGTTTTTTAATACCAAACATAAATTGTGAAAATATCGATCCTGAAATCTTAAAATTAGTAGACGAAGAAAAAATTACCAAAGCCTATACAAAAAAGGACATTAATATTATTGCAAAATCAAGTTTTGGATTTGGAGATGTAAACGCATGCGTTATCTATAAAAAGTATACTGGAAATTAAACAGAAATTATTTTTTATGATTGGAAATGATCTGATTGATTTGCAACTTGCAGCAATCGAAAGTAATTGGAAAAGAAAAGGATATCTTGACAAGATATATACAATTGCTGAACAAGAAATAATCCTTTCAGATGCAAATCCTGAACTATTGGTATGGATTCTTTGGAGTATGAAAGAAGCTTCTTACAAGGCAAATAATAGAATTACTGCTGTCAAAGAATATGCACCCACAAAGATTAATTGTAAGATTACTGAAATCGAAAACAATGTTTATTATGGAACTGCATGCTACAACAATTTAGAATATCAGATTAAAACGTCTGTTTTTACAGAATATATTCATACTATTGCACTTTATAAATCAAATGCTTTTTCAACTGTAAGTGAAATAATTATAGAAAACTTCTCAATCGATTATACCAATGACTTAAAAAATTGCAATTTTTTAAATAGTACAAATTTAATTGTTAAAAATGAACTTGGAATTCCAAATTTATTTGATAATGTTTCGAAAGAAATCAAACCCATTTCGATTAGTCACCATGGGAAATTCTTGGGTGTAATTATGTTTAAAGATTAAAAAAAAATAAGTATGGCTTTTCTTTCACAAGAGGAATTAATTAAAATAGGATTCGCATCTATCGGAGAAAATGTACACATTTCCGACAAAGCTTCCATATACAATCCTTCAAAAATTACAATAGGCTCTTTTGTACGAATAGACGATTATTGTTTGCTTTCGGCTGGAGAAGACGGAATCGAGATTGGAAGTTATGTGCACATCTCTTGCTACGCATGTTTAATCGGACAATCAAAAATTACGGTACGTGATTTTGTTGCTATAAGCATCAAAGCTACTATTTTATCTAGTACAAGTGATTTTTCTGGCGAAACGCTTCCTTTGTTAAATGGAGTAAAATTGCCAGGGCTTGACGATGATTTATTTTCTGTGATTAATAAACCGGTAGTTCTTGAAACTCACACAGGTATTGGAGCGCATTCAATAGTATTTCCAGGGGTAACTGTTGGAAAAGGTTCTGCAATTGGTGCCCTTTCCTCCGTTTATGAAGATGTAAATGAATGGGGAATATACGTAGGTAATCCAATTCGTTTTTTGAAAAAAAGAAGTGAATCAGCTTACAACAAAATGCAAGAGATTTTAAAAAATATTGGCGGATAAAATTTTATTTAATTTTAACTCTGATTCCAAAATTTGATTTTATTGTATTTTCTAGAAAGCTGTGTTCAATTCATAAGTGCAACAAACTTATTATTTAGAGTTTCAATTGGACTAAGATAATTGAATTTTCTAATAGGTCTG
>NZ_JBIPPD010000251.1:0-4155 GCF_044368625.1 Flavobacterium sp.
AATTGGATCTTTGATCGAGAAAGCGAATTCAGGAACTGTCAAGGAATTAATTTTAGCACTAAGTTCAACTATGGAAGGCGATACAACGAATTTTTATATTTACAAACAAATTATAAATCAGGATTTGACTATTTCGACTATCGCACGCGGAATTGCAGTCGGAGATGAACTGGAATATGCCGATGAAGTTACGTTGGGCAGAAGTATTGTGCACCGCGTTCCTTTTGAAAATGCCTTTAAAAATAATTAATGAAGACATCCAATGTTGATTTTATAAATGAAAAGCTATATTTGTTATTAAAATGTATATAATGAGTTTTAAAAAAATCGGTTTGTTGTTTTTTTGCGCCATCATGCTTACTTCATGCGTGTCCAGAAAACAATTAATCTACTTGCAAGATACCGAAAAAGGAGCTGATAAAATGCTAAAAGCAGTGCAAACCCCTGAATACCGTTTGCAAACCAACGACATTATTTCGTTAAATATCAAAGCAATCGATCCGGAGTTAGTGGCTATTTTTAATACGACTAATTTAAATACGAATGCCGGAAACGCCAATCAAATGCGTCGAGAACAAGATATCTATTATGATGGTTTTACTGTGGACAGTCACGGAAATATTCGTATTCCAATCATCGGCGAAATCAATATTATGGGATTTACACTAGATGAAGTTCGTGTAAAAATCGAAAAAGAGTTGTTAGAAAATTATTTCAATAAAGAAGCCAATATTTTTGTAACCGTGAAAATGGCAGGACTTCGTTTTACAATAAATGGCGAAATTGCAAGTCCTGGAACCAAGACTTTGTTTCAAGAAAGAGTAACCGTTCTCGAAGCAATAGCTAATTCTGGAGACATCACGCTTACAGGAGATCGAAAAAATGTGACCATTATCCGCCAATATCCCTACGGGACCGAATTACATGACATCGATCTTACCGACAGAAAAGTAATCGAGTCGCCGTACTACTATTTACAACCCAATGATTATATCTACGTCAAGCCATTGCCCCAAAAATCATGGGGAACTGGTAAAACAGGGATTGAGTCGCTTGGTACAATCGTCACGCTTTTGAGTTTGGCAACAACTACTTATTTGTTGTTAACCCGTTAATGTAATTTTATGTTTGACAGTAAAGATTTTTCTCTAGCAGAACATTCCAACACGTTTGATTTTAAAGGGTTTTTAATCAAAACAATTGGTTATTGGAAAATATTTTTGCTCAGTTGGCTCATTGCTTTTACTATCGCATATCAAATAAATGTAAGAAAACAGAAAATATACCTCCTGTCCAACACGATTTCAGTAAAAGAGGAAACAAATCCTTTCTTCAGTTCAAACACCAGCTTGGTATTTAATTGGGGCGGTACGTCTGATAAGGTTCAAACAGTCTCGACTATGTTGCGTTCTCGTTCGCACAACGAAGAAGTAATCGAGCGTTTGCAATTTTATATCAATTATTTAGAGCAAGGCGATTACAATTTGGTCGACGCCTACGGTACAGTCCCTTTTCGAGTTTTTATTGACGAAAAAAAAGAGCAACTGGCAGGTCAGTTAATTCAAATTAAATTTGTGTCAGCCAATGAGTACGAGATTTCCATCCCTTTTGAATCGGATAGAGTGAGACTCGTTAATTATACCGACAAAACCTCCAACCGGATAGCTGTGAATCCAGTGCCTTTTACCCAAAAATTTAAAATTGGACAACAAGTGCAATTGCCATTTTTGAACTGGAAGATCAAACTTGCAGAACATCCAGGGATGTACATCAACAAAGAATACTACGTTCGATTGGATGATTTTGATCAAACCGTAGCTCAATTTCAAACGGTCGACGTCCAACCTATTTCTACAGGAAGTTCTATTTTGACACTTTCCATGCAAGGAACCAATAAGGCTAAACTGGTCGATTACCTCAATGCAACGGTAAAAGTGCTAAGCGAAAATCAATTGGCCGCTAAAAACCAATTTGCAACCAATACTATAAAATTTATTGACAGTACCATGTTGCAAATGGAAGAGCTACTCAAAGATTCTGGCGATGAGTTAAAAGCTTTTCGTCAAGGAAAAGATGTAGTTCAACTGGAAAATGGAGGAGCAGAAGTTTCCACCAGACTCAGCGAATTTGAAATTCAGCTGGATCTCATTAAACGAAAAATTGCCTACTACAATACGTTAAAATCGTATTTAACCAATAGCAATGATTTTTCGACTTTACCTGCACCTTCCGTAGCAGGAATCGAAGATCCCAATATTACTGTAAATGTTTCCAAACTGATTACGTTGTCGGTCCAGCGGGCCGAAAAAAGGTATGCGGTCAAGAGCGATAAACTTTTTCAAGACTTTGATAACCAAATGCAAGCCATTAAAGACGTGTTATTGGTCAATATCGCTTCTGCAAAAGTAGCCTTACAGTACGATTTAAACATGGTTTCGGCAAAAATGACACAAGCCCAAAATGAATTGCAAGTACTTCCTGAAAACCAACAAGAATTGTTCAAAATTCAACGGAAATACAATCTTAGTGATAATATTTACAGTTCTTTTTTAACCAAACGCAGCGAAGCAGAGGTAGTAAAAGCAGCAAACGTTTCGGATATCCGATTTATCGATACCGCAAAAGATACAGGTGGCGGAATTATTGGGCCTAAAACGGGTGTAAATTATATTTTAGCATTATTCTTGGGTTTCTTGCTGCCTTTTTTATACATACTGGTTGTCTTTCTTCTTAATAATACCATTCAATATAGAGAAGATTTAGAAAAAATAACCCAAATTCCAATTATTGGCGTAGTGGGTAAAAAGGGAACCGACACCAATTTAGCTGTTTTTGAACGACCCAAATCAGCACTTGCAGAAGCATTTCGAGCATTGCGATCTTCTTTGCAATTTTTGTACAAAAAGCAGCAATTGGCTGGTGCCAAAACACTAATGATTACCTCCTCCATTTCAGGCGAAGGAAAAACATTTTGCTCGATAAATATAGCAACAGTTTTAGCATTAAGTGAAAAACGTACCATCATTGTAGGATTAGATTTAAGAAAGCCGAAATTATTTACAGATTTCAATTGCACGAATCAAATAGGAGTTGTCAATTATTTAATCGGTACGCACACGCTCGACGAGGTGATTCAACCTACATTTGTACCCCACTTAGATTTGATTCCAGCCGGACCTTTACCACCCAATCCGGGGGAGTTACTAATCAGTGATGCAATTTCGGAATTGATTGATCGACTCAAAGAAAAATACGATTATATTATTTTAGACACACCTCCCATCGGATTGGTTTCGGATGCAATGGAGCTCTCCAGTTTTGCCGATGTAGTTTTGTACATTGTTCGACAAAATTATACTTCTAAAGCAATGATCGGACAACTGAACATGCGAAATAAAAAAGGTGAACTTAAAAACGTGAGCATCATTCTCAACGCTTTTGAAAATAATGCCCAGTATGGTTATGGATACGGTGCATACAGCAATGGCTATTATGAAGAACATGTAAGGATAAAAAATCCTTGGTCAAAGTTTAAGAAAAGAAAAAAAGAATAAAAACGCAACTTTTAACGCGTTTAAAACTATAAAAATTCAGACAGCTTGTTAAAGAAGGAATACCTATAATTCAGGCAATTTTATAGAAGTTTTAAGAAAAGTTTAGGCTTGAGAGGGTAATAATAATATCTTTGCATAATCAGTAAAACAGTACTCAGAAAATAGAGGAAATAGGTTAAAAATGAATATTAAATCAATTTGTTGTATCGGAGCGGGTTATGTAGGTGGTCCTACAATGGCAATCATAGCTTCTAAATGTCCGAACATCAAAGTTACTGTTGTGGATTTAAACGAAGCTCGAATTGCAGCTTGGAATGACGCGGATGTTACTAAAATTCCGATTTATGAACCCGGTTTGAGTAGCATCGTTGCAGAAGCACGTGGACGAAATTTATTTTTTTCAACAGATACCAATCGCGCTATTGAAGAAGCCGATATGATTTTTATTTCGGTAAATACGCCAACAAAAACCTATGGCTTAGGAAAAGGAATGGCTGCCGATTTGAAATACATCGAACTATGTGCCCGTCAAATAGCATCAGTTGCAAAAACAAATAAAATAGTGGTGGAGAAATCGACTTTGCCTGTTCGTACTGCCGAA
>NZ_JBIPPD010000252.1:0-4128 GCF_044368625.1 Flavobacterium sp.
AGCCGATTACATCAGCATTGAATCGTCCAGCGGAAGCAGTATCGAAGTCAAAGGAAAAGCATTAAAAGCCGAAACATCTTCTTCCAGCGGGAGTTCCATTGATGGCGGTAGTTTGATGGCCAACGACATTTTTGCTCAAACCTCGAGCGGAAGCAGCACAACTGTATTTCCGATACTGAGTTTGAATGCAAAAGCCTCTAGCGGAAGTGAAATTACTTATACAAACATTCCGAAAAAACTCGAAAAAGTAGAAAGTTCGGGTGGAAGTATCACCAAAAAATAACCGCAAATAGCTCCCTGAAAAGAGCTATTTTTTTTTATATTTGGTTAATCAAAATCATTACTATGAAACAAAACAGCGTTTTCACACTATTTACTTTCGGAATAGTGTTGTTTTTATTTACATCTTGTATTTCAATAACACATGTTTCGGGAAGCGACGGCAGTCCTGGACAACCCGGTAAATCCGGCGATTCACGAAATGTAAAAACAAAAGGCAACGGTATAATCACCACACAAAATCGAAGCATTACTGGACAATTTGACAAAATAGAAGTTAGCAGCGGCATTGAAGTAGTTGTATTTCAACAAGAAACTCCGTTAGTAGAAGTTCAAACAGACGAAAATATTCAGGGAATTATCACTACAAAAGTGGAAAATGCCACACTCATCATCTCTGCAAACGGAATGTACAATACCACAAATAAGCCACTGGTTCGTGTACATGTACCAACAATTAGTGGTTTGAAATCCTCGAGTGGTTCCGAGATTGAAAGTGGCACTACTTTAAAATCAAAATCGCTAAGTGTTGTTACTTCTAGTGGAAGTGCAATTACTCTTGAATTGGAAGTGGACTCCATTAATTTGGAATCGTCCAGTGGAAGCGACCTCAAAGTTGCTGGAAAAGCCTTAAAAGTTGAAACTTCATCATCCAGCGGAAGTACTATTGATGCAGGAAAATTGATTGCCAACGAAGTTGTATCACAAACATCGAGCGGGAGTACAACGATTGTTTATCCAGTTAATAATTTTATTGGAAAAGCATCGAGCGGAGGCGAAATTAAATACAGAAACATACCCAAAAAAATGGATAAATCCGAGAGTTCGGGCGGAACCATTACCTCCAATTAAAATAAACGCGTTCCAGAAATGGAGCTATTTTTTATATTTGTAAAAAAAAACCATAAATGAAGCAAATTATTACACTTCTTGCCCTACTACTTCTCACTACTTTGGCATTTTCGCAAAAAGCAGAAAAACTTAAAGGTTCTAAAATTGTGACTACTGGCGAAAAAACGACGGGATTATTTTCTTCTGTTTCGATTGAAGATGATATTCAAGTTTTATTTATTAAAGCTGATAGTTCTGGAATAGAGCTCGAAGCCGACGATAATTTGCAAGAAGCCTTAAAAATTGTAAACAATTCGGGTCGATTGACCGTTGGCTTGAACAATAAATTGAAAAGTTTTAAAAAATTTGAAATCAAACTTTTTTACACAGACGCTTTGAAAAAAATCGAGGCTACCGACCAATCGAAAGTAATGATTTTGGACGAAATGGAACTGGAAGAAATTACTTTTGCTTTGCACAAAAAATCAAAATTATACCTCAACTTAAAAACAAAATTAGCTACAATTGAGGTTAATGACGACGCAGTTGCCGAATTAAATGCAAAATCCGAAAAACTAAATTTCGTATTGACTAAAAATGGAAGCATCAAAGGACTTGTAGCTGCCACCGAGATGAAAGTAGATCAGTATCAGCGAAGCAGCACCACATTTGAGGGTGATGTAATTGATTTAAAATTGCGTATGGACAATAACAGCAAACTTTTTGGCAAAAAACTTACTGCAAAAAATGCCGAAATTTTAGCAGAAAGTTACAGCGAAACCAGCGTTTTTGTAGAAACATCTGTTGTAATTAGTGCATTTGCCAACTCAGAAATTGAGCTTTTTGGCGAGCCCGCTATCGAGTTAAAAAAATTTACAGGAAAAACGGTTTTAAAGAAAAATATTTTGAAATAAAATTTTTCAAAATTTTAGATTTTCTAACTTTTGAACTTTAAAATTTTATTTCTGTTTCTTTTGTAATTCAGCATTTTGCAGAGCAATTTTCGCCGTCCAAAGATCAGCCATTTCCTCAACATCTATTGGATTTGCTGCTGGTTGCGGTGTTAAGCGTCGACTTTTGAAAGCCCGATCTACAATTGTTTCGATCAAATAATCTTCGTACACTTCCATCGGATTGTACTCCGTTTTTAAATTAATATCAAAAACCCGGGCGGTCGAATTGGACCAAAAAGCCTTCCAGCCTGATTTTAGTGTTTTGATTAAAGTAAATGTGGTGCTTCCCGTTTGTCGGTGGATTAATTTTACAAGAATTTGACCGTCTTTTCTCGAAAGTTTTTTGAGTTGCGACTCGAATTCGTTGGTCAAATAATCTTCGGTGATTTTAAAATATTTCTTTTTTTCACGGTTGGTTTTCAATCCAATCATTCCTTTGTTGAGTTGTACTAACCGTTCCGAAGCCAATTTGGCATACGGGTACACTTTGTAAACTCTTCTTTGCAAAATTAAAAAACGCTTTCGAGCATCCTCACTGATTTTTATTTGGTTTTTGTCAATTACGACTTCTTCCAATTCGATGGCAACGCCAAGAACGGTATCTTTTTCTTTAAGATAATCGTCTCGATGATCGGTTACTTGTGCATTTACTTGAAAAGCAAGTAATAGCAATACTAAAAAAAGGCGGTACTTTTTTAACATCCCCATATTCTGTTTTTATTTGAGGTAAATTTATGCAAAAGTACCATACAACTGTAATGCCAAATTTATACTTTAGCAAAAATATTAATTATGAGTACAAAATCAATATTAAAAGAAAGTTCAATCGACTTTTTAGAACGTTATTTAAATAACGCGTCACCAACCGGATTTGAAGCAGAAGGTCAGAAAATTTGGATGGATTATTTGCGTCCGTATGTGGACACATTTATTACCGATACGTATGGTACAGCTGTGGGTGTGATCAATCCCGAAGCTCCTTACAAAGTTATAATTGAAGGACATTCCGATGAGATTTCATGGTATGTGAATTATATTACCGACGACGGGCTTTTGTACGTGATTAGAAACGGTGGTTCGGATCATCAAATTGCCCCTTCAAAACGTGTTAATATTCATACCAAAAAAGGAATTGTAAAAGGCGTTTTTGGTTGGCCAGCAATTCATACCCGAAAGGCGGATAAAGAAGAGAGTGCCAAATTAGACAATATTTTTATTGACATCGGTTGCGAAAATAAAACGCAAGTTTTAGAAAAAGGAGTCCATGTGGGTTGCGTGATTACATATCCCGACGAATTTATGATTTTGAACGATAACAAATTTGTTTGTCGTGCAATTGACAATCGTATGGGAGGATTCATGATAGCAGAAGTCGCTCGATTATTGCACGAAAACAAGAAAACTTTGCCTTTTGGATTGTATATAACCAATTCGGTTCAAGAGGAAGTAGGACTTAGAGGTGCTGAAATGATTACCAAAACTATTCGACCCAATGTTGCTATCGTTACCGACGTTTGCCATGATACTACCACGCCAATGATTGACAAAAAGAGTCAGGGAGAAACAAAAATTGGTGCAGGTCCCGTGATTACCTATGCTCCTGCTGTACAAAATAATTTGCGTGAACTCATTTTGGAAACCGCAGAAAAAAACAATATTCCTTTTCAACGAATGGCTTCTTCTAGAGTAACTGGTACCGATACAGATGCTTTTGCATACAGCAATGGTGGTGTAGCTTCAGCATTGATATCGTTACCTTTACGTTACATGCATACTACGGTAGAAATGGTACATCGAGAAGATGTCGAACACGTGATTGCATTGATTTATCATACGTTACTCAACCTTGAAAACGAAGAAAATTTTTCTTACTTTAAATAAAAAAATAGGGTACAACTTTCAAGAGTTGTACCCTATTTTTATATCTTTTACGTCTTTTAAATATGTTGAGCTTTGTAAGTTCAAGTTATAAGTGCAACAGATAAATTAAAAACACTTGGAGTTTTCCTCCAAGTGTTTAAGGTCAAAAGCCTAAATTTGTCTTGCATGAAAAAATATAAACAAT
>NZ_JBIPPD010000253.1:0-4111 GCF_044368625.1 Flavobacterium sp.
TTTTCATAAATAAAAAAAGTTTATTGAAACGAATTTCAATAAACTTTTGGAAACGTCAAATTTTATAATGCTTAACAGCTGTTTTACCAACTATTTTTGACTATTAAACCATTTTGAACCATTAAGAGATTAAGGTTCATTAAGATATAGAGAAATCCGCAATGACAGAGGTGTTGTTGCGGGTTTTTTTACACCAGTAATTAAATGATTTTCTAATCTATTTATTTCAATTTACGGTAATTGATATAGCTGTTTTTTTGCAATACTCTTGTCTAATGTTTTTACAACTTTTATATTACCAAAACTAACCTTCGCTATCAAACTGTTTTTAGTAAATATTCGAAAGCTTCTTTCTCATTACTATTTCCCAAATACAATCAAAAAAGATTGCAAACCTTTCTTCCAAAAAAAGACTCAAATTTTCCATAATCCTTTTTCTCATCATATTCAGAAGGAATTATTCCAGTCAAACTTTCCACTAAAGGATTAACAGTTGTCTGCATTTTTGAAGTTCTTGTTAGAGAATTGAGATAGTTTTCTACAAGTTTAGATAAACTCACACTGTGGTTTTTAACGTACGCTTTAGCCTCGTGAATTATTTCTCCAAGTGTTTTTGATTTGTCTGTTGCACTTATAACTTGAACTTTCAAAAACTTTTTTTGCAAATCTTATGAGCTAAATTTTTATACATGTAAAAGTGATTTTTTAGCGGTAATATATGGTATCGATTTTATTTATAGGTGTTTATCTCACAATAATTCACAATCAATTGTATAATCATTTCTTAAAATTGTGTAAGGCAATACGGTAGAACATCAATTACATTTGAGACAAATGATTTTAAATGAAGTTGTTTTAAAATGCACTACCCATTTATGAATTTTACGACTATTTTTAAATCAAGAGCTTCACTTTTTCTTTTGTTGTTGACTGGTTCTTTTTCTTTTTCGCAAGAAGAAAATAAAGAGATCAAAAAAGATTTCGTTCCGCTTGTCACGTTCTATGATTTATTTAAAAAGAAAGCCAACCGAGCAACTGAAATCGACACTTCAAAATCAAGTTTGATTGTCTTGCCGACCTTGGGTTACCAGCCTGCTAACGGATTTACATTTGGATTTATTTCCCAATACAGTTTCAAAAAAAATCAAGCCGATAGAATCTCACTAATTGCCGGTGGAGCTTCGTACAGCACCAAAAAACAAATTTTGATTTATGCTAAAAACAATATGTATCTCAAGGAAGATGCATTTTTTTTGAGTGGCGATTACCGGTATTTTGTTTTTTCGCAGTCTAATTTTGGACTGAGTACCAACATTGTTCCCTACGGAGACGAATTTGATTATTTTAGTTTCGAAGCCATTGAACAACCTGTGAAATACAATTATTTTAAATTTCACCAAACGGCTTCTTACCGAGTTTTGCCCTTATTTTATGTAGGTGGCGGCATCCACATCGATAGTTACAGCAACATTCAAGACGAATTATTAGAGGTAGAAAATCAAGTTTTTACACATCATTATGAGTATTCTCAAAAAAACAGTTTCAACGACAAACATTATGCTGTTGCAGGAGCGAGTTTGAATTTGATGTTTGATTCACGAGACAATTTGATCAATACCAACAACGGATTGTTTGTAAACTTAAATTACCGTTTCAACCCCAACTACCAAGAAAGCCAACAACAAAGCACCACATTATCGCTTGATGCCCGATATTTTGTGCCGTTGAGTGCCATTAACAAGCAACACGTTTTGGCATTTTGGACGTATGGACAGTTTTTGACCAGCGGAAATTTGCCCTATTTGAATTTGCCATCCATTGGTTGGGACGCCAATAGCCGAAGCGGAAAAGGATATACCCAAGGCTTGTTTCGTGGTGCCGAATTAATCACTTTTGAAACCGAATACCGATTTCCTATTACACGAAACCAACTCATCAGTGGAACATTGTTTGTCAATGCCACAACCGCAAGCGATTTGGAAGGAAAAACACCTTTGTTTTCAGTTTTTCAACCCGCCGTTGGAGTAGGGCTTCGCATATTACTCGACAAGAAAACCTTAACCAATTTTTTGGTTAACTTCGGATTGGGTCGGGATTCTAAGACGTTTTATTTCAACGACGGCGAATCGTTTTAAATCTTTATCATTCTCTCGGTTAACTTATTTTCCTTAGCCGTTTAACTATACTTATTGAGTAGTCAATTCATTTTTTTTTGGGCGTGACCGCAACCTTTGCCTTTGGTTTCGCCTTTCAGGACGAGACCAAAGGCAAAGGTTGTGGTCGGGCTATGCGTTTCAAGTCCTCGCTCGTTCCTCGCTGTGGGCTTTTCTCTTCTATCCCTCACGCAAAGGAAAATCACAACATCCTATTTCAAATTGAAAATTAGTGCAACACAGCTTTTTGAAAGAGAAAAAACCAACCCGACATCTACTTCTCTGCTCAATCCATTTTTGTATCTTCGCTGGAGATTAAAAATGATGCAACACCTGTTTAAATCCTATTTTAAATTTATTTGGAATTCGACAAACGCTCACGGCGTACATTCGCCTTTTGTGTTTAATTTGGTACGCAACTGTTTTTATGATGCATATCAGTATCCAGAATATCGGGTTTTAAAACAATACAGAAATGCGCTGTTGAAAAACAAGAACAGCATAGAAGTAACCGACTTTGGAGCAGGTTCGCGCGTTTTTAAATCCAACACAAGAACAATTATTGATATTGCCAAAAATGCAGGAATTTCATCCAAAAGAGCCCAATTGCTTTTTAGAATTGTTCGTTATTTTCAGCCAAAAAACGTATTAGAAATCGGAACTTCGTTAGGACTAGCAACATCCGCTTTAGCTTTGCCGAACATTTCGCAAATAACAACTTTGGAAGGTTGTCCCAACACAATGAAGCAATGTTATTTGCATCTGCAAAAATTCAATATCAATAACGTGACTTGCGTTAATACGGAGTTTTCGGCTTATTTGAAAACCGCAACTGCTACTCAAAGCGGTCAACTGACATTTTTCGACGGCAATCATTCTCAAAAAGCCACATTGGAATATTTCGAAAATTTACTCCCCACTACGACCAACGAAAGCGTTTGGATTTTTGACGACATTCATTGGTCAAAAGATATGGAACAAGCTTGGGAAATAATAAAAAAACACCCCAAAGTAACGGTCACGATTGACACGTTTCAGTGGGGAATTGTTTTTTTTAGAACCGAGCAAGTCAAAGAAAATTTTGTAATTCGAACTCAAAAATCGTTTTTCTTTGATTTTGTTTTAGGGATTAAAAAGGGATGGGGTTTATTGCATTAAACCTCCATTTATTCTTTATTGAGTTCGTTGAATTCTTTGAATAATTCCAATAAATTCATAATTGACTTTACTAAATCATTTGTTTCTAAAAGTAAAGCAAAATAAAGTTTGCTGTTTTTTGGACTTGTTTCTGTGGTTCTGATTCTGTGAATTTGTTTAGAAATTAATTCCGAAACTGTATCCAGAAGCATTTGTTTTTCGCTTAAGATCAAGTCAATTTTATAGAAATCTTCTGTTTTAAAACTGTCTTCAAGTAATTGCAATAAATGTTGCAGCTGACCGTCTATTTTTTTTAAATCGCGTATTTGGTTAAATTTTAATTGTTTGTGATTGTTGTTCACATGCGAATAACAATTATCAGTAATAAAATCGATAGATTGAACCATGTCTTGCAAATAACCCAATATCAGAATGTAAAATTTACTGGCTTCAACAGAACTGTCGTCGAGATTTTTAATGAAATAGAAAACATTGCTTTTCAATTCATCAATTTCTTTTTCAAGTTTCTTTTGGTCTTTCTTATTTTGTTTTAATTGAGCTAAATCTTGTTGGTTTAAGTTGTCAATCAAGTTGGAATACAGCACATTCGTCTTACGGAATACTTTAGAAATTTGAGCCGAACTTTCCGTAATCATTTCCTTTACGGTAGCAATATCTTCTTTGCGTAAGTTTTTTATTTCGGCTTCGTTAATTAATTTTATTGAGTTATTAAGTTAAATTCCGTATATTAGTTCCTTTAAATACTGAATTATGGATAATTTTAAAGGTCAAAATATACTCAATCTAGTAAAAGAATTCCC
>NZ_JBIPPD010000381.1:0-14457 GCF_044368625.1 Flavobacterium sp.
AAAACAAACAATAAAAGACAGACTTGGAAAATTAGAAGGTGGTGTTGCAATGATTTATGTTGGTGGTGGTTCAAAATCCGACAAAAGAGAAAAAACAGATAGAGTAGATGACGCTTTAAAGGCAGTTAAATCTTGTATTGAAGAAGGATATGTAGCAGGAGCAGGAGTAACTTACTTAACTATTTCTAATATGTTGCAAGGAACTAATGAAGCCACACAAGTAATGAAAGAAGTTTTAAAAGCACCTTTCTTACAAGTTTATGAAAACGCAGGGATTGATGCTAATAAATATTTAGACTATGTCATAATGTCACAATATGGTGCAGGAATAGATATTGACACAGAAGAAAAAGTTAATCTTTTTGATATTGGAGTAATTGACCCAACAAAAGTAAGCAGATTAGCTTTAGAAAACGCAGTATCTGTTGTAAGTTTATTTACTTCTTTAGGAGCTTCAAGTTTTAATTCAGAACCTTTAATGCAAATGAGCTAATGAATATAAACAATATTAAAGTAATTGACGCAGAAATAATAAAAGTAAAAAAACCTCATTGGATTTGGTTAGCTATAAAAAGTAGATTTTTAAAAGGGAGAGAACCTTGGGTAAAAGAGAGAAGAGAAAAATGTGCTAATTGTGTTTACAATTCAAAGAACTTTAAAGAGAAGAAAACACTGAAACAAAAAACTCTAAAATTTTTCTCAGATTTACTATCCTTAGTGACTTTATCATTTCATAAGGATTTAGGACAATGTTTAAGTCCCACATGTGGTTGCAGTGTGCACGAAAAATCAAAAATAAAGGAGGAAGATTGTCCTGAAAATTATTGGAGAAGTATTTATGTACCAAACACAAGTCAAACAAAAAATGGAATAAAATGAATTTAGAACTAGGAACAGTAAAAAAAGGAAGTAGCATATCAAAAGAATTTACACTTCCAAAAATAATTAAGCAAAGTAAAGCGGGGTGCATGAGTTGCACTAAAGCAACATTTAATGAAAATAATTTAACAATCACTTATAAAGCGGTTGATTCAAAAGGGACTTGGAATAAATCAGTGACAGTAACCTTTGAAGATGATACAACAGAAAAAATAATATTCACAGTAAAAGTAGTATAAATTGAGATATAGAAACGAAGCTCTAAGAGCAATGCAGTTAATGCCAAGTAATTATAATTTAGGAGATGTTTTGTTTGCAGTTTTTCAAACAGAAGCAGTACAGAATGGAATTTCATTAGACTTTCTAAGAAGAATGGATGATGAAGATGTTTATACGAGAGTAGAACAAGCACTAAAAATTGAAACGGCGGAAAAAGAACTAACAGAAGAAGAAAAACAAGAATGGATAGCCAAATAAACAAACTATATGACATCATAGTACAAAAGTATGAGGATTATACTAACTACAATAAAATCGTAGAAAAAGAAAAAGAACAGATAAAAGAAAAAGATAAACTTCTTGCTTCTCAATTCTTTAAAGATAACGAAGAAACAGATAAAGGAAAAGAAGTAATAACAGACAAACTAAAACAACTATTTGTAGAAAAAGTTATCTTTTTAGATGTTTATGCAAAAGATGCTCAACTATTATTTTACAATCTATATAGTTTAGTTGAAACTTATATTCAGTTAGACAACGCACCAATCCTACCAAAGAAAATTACAGAAGCATGTGAAGAATATGCACATGTAGTACCAAAAACCCAAATGGTCGCCGAAAAAGAAAAACTACAAGAAAGAGTAAAAGGCACAATAGACGGTTATGTAAAAGCAACCTTAGAGAATGGAGCTTATGATTATTACATAGAAAAAATGGTTGAACAAATGAAACAACAAAACCCTCAAGATTAATTGGGGGTTTAATTATTTTAGTAAAGTATGAGTCAATATATAAAAGATTCTATAAAGAAAAATCTCCCCCATTTTAAAAAGTACAAAAAATATATAGAAGATAATGACTGGAGATTTTTAGTATGGGATGGGGTAGGAAAACCCAAAACTGACGTAGAAATAAGGAAATCAGAATTTGATGTACAAAATCAACTTGCTTTAGCTATTTTGAATAGAATGAAATTATTCGTAAAGAAAGCGGAGGGAGACCACCATTTAAAAATATTTAAAGACTTCACAAAACAAGCTTTAGATATTATAAATACACATACAGAAAGAGCTGATGATTACATATCAGTTTCTGATATTTCAAAGATTGAAGACGTAGATTTACGAGCAAGTGAGATAGAATTCCACAATCATTTATACACAACAGTTTCAAAAATAGATGATACAATAGCTTCTTTAAATATTAAAGATGATACAAGTCAAGGAGATGGAATAGAGTTTTGGGATAATAAAAAAGCTCCCCTAACTATGCATAAAAAGATTTCCAAAGCTTACCCTGAAGTACAAAGAAGATTAGATGCTATGGGAATTGACTTTATTACTCCACCAAATAACGATATGTTGCTTTACACAAAGGATGTTCCTGAGTGGAATTCTGATAAACACTATTGGGAACAAGATAAAGAAACCTTACAGTTTTATGTTAATGAATATAAAAAGTTAGAATCAGGTATAGAAATAGACGGGTTGTATATCTCAGGATGGCAATACTATCACATGAATATATTTACTACTCAATATCCAATAGAGAAAGTAAATCCTGTAACTAAAGAAGTAAGTTCAGATAACGTTATTGGAGTTCCTCCGTTCAGAGATAATGAGTTTTGGGTAATGGAAAATTTTGAAAAAGCTAGAAAAACAGACAAGATGTTGTTTCTAGCCGCAACTCGACGTGCTGCAAAAACAACTATGTTAGCATCAAGATTAGGTTATGCAAGCACAATTGGGAAGTTAAATTTAATATGTGCAGGAGGGTCAACAAAAGACTTAGACCAAATAGAGACTAATTTCAAAATAGACTCTCAAAATAAAAACACAGCATTCAGAATTCCAAATATAAACGATAGTTGGGATAAAAAAGTAGAACTAGGATTAAAAAGAAAAGATGGAAAAAGTATAGTAAATTCTATTTTACACGTAATTAACCTTAATAAAGGAGGAGAAAAATCATCAGAAATTTTAGCAGGTTATACCCCAGACGAAGTGATTATAGATGAAATTATGAAACTCCCTTTTACAGACCAATTAGCGGCACTAAAGCCTGCACTTGATTCTCCTTATGGAAAGAGAGCAACAGTTGTATTATGCGGGTGTGTTTGTGCAGGGACAAAAGTTTATACAAATAGTGGTAAGGTAGTTAATATAGAAGACATTCAAAAAGAAGAGGGTATTTTAGGATATAATGGAAAAGGTATATCGAAAGAACCAATAACTTGGATTAAACCACCTAATAAAAAATCTTGTTATAGAATAACAACTACTGGTAACAACACTATAGAATGCAGTAATGACCACCCTTTACTTACATCAAGTGCAACAAATTATGAAAAGGCTACCTTTAAAAAAACAGAAGATTTAAAAAAAGGAGATTTTTTATATTTAACTTATGATGCTCCTATTTTTGGTGATTTGTATAATACTGATGCTAGATTATTAGGGTTATTAGTTGGTGATGGGTATAATTCTAAAACAGGTTCAGAACTCTCTTTAGAAGGTGAAGATGTTTATAATTATCTACTTAAAAGCTACAACTTAAAAGTTATGAAAGAGTTTACAACTCAAAATAGTACAACATATAGAAGAGTTTATATAAAAGGCAGTGGTAAGATAACTAAATTTGCAGGGATAGATGGTTTAGTAAAAACAGAGAAAACATTTCCTAAAAATATAGATTTATACAATAAAGAATCTTTGTGTGATTTTTTAGGTGGGTACTTTGATGCAGATGGGAGTGTAACTTTTAATCGGGATAAAAATACTTTAAGAATAAGGTTAAATAGTATAAGTGTTAATTTAATAGAAAGTTTAAAATTTAATTTATTAAAATTAGGAATAGATTCTACCATATCTTTAAGTAATAGAAATATTTGCACACTAACAGATAACAGTAGATTACCTATATATGAATTGTCTATATCTAAACATGAAGATATACTAAAATTTTATAATAACATCTATTTAATTGATAGTAGAAAACAGTGTAAGATAGAAAATTACATAAATAATAAAGAAACTCCTATACGAGCTAATAAAAAAGCAAAAATTAAAACCTTTGAAAAAACATTAGAGGATAAAGGTAATTATTTTGTTGATAAAAAAAATCTTGATAATTTAAGAAGATTATCAATTAAAAGTATTGAATATATAGGAGAAAAAGATGTATATAACTTAACAGCAGGTAATACTAATACTTATATAGCAAATGGATTTATTACACATAATACTGCGGGGAATGAGCAGTTGGCTAAAGATGCTTTTACAGTGTTATCAGACCCAACAGCAAACGATGTTTTAGAAATGGCTTGGGAAACACTAGATAGTAGAGTTCCTTTAGAATATAGAACATGGAAAAAAAGACCTTTTGGTACTTTTATACCTGGTCAAATGTCGGCAAAACAAGGTCTTGTAAAAATAGACAGTAATTTAAAAGAATATTTAAAGTTAGAAGACGCACCAAATCTTGAAAAAATAAAAATAAAAGTAACAGATTGGAAAGTCGCAAAAGAAACAATAGAAAAAGACCGAGAAAAAGTAAAAAAAGACCATAAACTATTAACTAAAGAAACTCTGTATTTTCCTATCGACCCAGAAGAAATGTTACTATCTTCAAAACTAAATCCTTTTCCAAGAGAATATGCTGTAAAACATTTAGACAAGATAAGACAACTTGGTTTAACAGGTAAAAAAGCAGATGTAGTAAAAATAGATGGTAAACTAAAGATAGATTTTTCTCAAAAACAACTACCAAAGTTTCCTCACATTGGCGGGTTTCACGATTCTCCTGTAATATTTTTTGAAGAACCCCCTGAAGTAAAACCACCAAGAGGATTGTATGTGATAGGACTAGACGATTATAAACAAGAACAATCAGATACGGATTCATTAGGATGCTTTGTTGTCTATAAAAGACAATCAGGAGGAGACGAATGGGGAGATAGGATAGTAGCAATATATACAAGTAGACCTGACCCACATAGTAAATTTCATAAAATAGGATTTCTGTTAGCAGAAGCATACAACGCAGATGTTTTAATGGAAAACGAGGATATGGACTTTAAGTTATACCTCGACGGAATAAGAAAGACAGAAGAGTATTTAGTGCCATCATTTAATTTAGCAGGAGATTTAACTATAAACAGTAATACTAAAAGAGCCTATGGAATTTCGCCAAAAGGGAATAAATCAGCTATATTAAGTAAGGTTATAAGTTACTGTAACGAAGAACTTTCAAGCGAAGATGAAAATGGAGAGACTATAACAGGTATAGAGAGAATAAACGATGAAATGTTATTAGAGGAAATTATAAACTATAAAGATGGAGCAAACCATGATAGAATAACAACTTTTGGTATAGCTCTTATAATGGCTCACAAGTTAAACTCGGAATGGGTAGAAGCAAAATTATCTGATAATAGACCTGAACAAGTTAAAAAAACACATCACATAAAAAGAGTTTTAGGTGGAAGTAGAAGAAGTAGATTACTCGGTTAAATAGTAAAATTATAAGGATTTTGCAAATATAACACTAATAAACTAAATTTGCAAATTAAATAATCATAACCTAAATGAGTGATAGTATAAATCACGCATTTTTTTCAAACTTAGCATCAAGTGGGAGTTATTCGGACTCGCTACCTAATCAGACGAAAATTTCAAGTAAAAAGAAAGAATCGTTTAAAAAAGGAACACTTGACCGACTTGAACAAATTGCGGAGAAACAATATATAAGAAATCAAGAACTTGTCAAATTTTACCAAATGGTAAGAGGCGAACTTGTTTATTCTGATTATGCTTTATCTGATGTTACTAATGAAATATTAGAACTTAGAGAAGAGGCAGGTATTCCCGCACATGCGAAACACTACGACTTTCTAGGACTTATTATAAATCAAATAAAAGGAGAATATCCTAACTTTAGAGATTTATATCAAATATCTACAAACGATGAAGAGTCTGATAATGAGTTTATGCGTGACCAAGAAGCCAAAGTTAAAGATTGGCTTGTTAACCATTTTCAATTAGAATTAAAAGAAGGTCTTTTAAAAAGAGGAATTAATGTTGATACTCAACAACAGTTTCAATCAGAGGAAGAAAAACAACAGTATTTACAACAAATCCAGGCTGAAAAAGACAAACTATTACCTCCTGAAAAAATACAGGAAAATTTATTAAAGTCTTTTAAAACAGTTGCTTCGGAATGGGCTGAAAAAACCTTAGAAAGAGATTGGACAAGAGATGACTTTAATATGGAGCACGATAGTTTACTAGAAATAGAAGACTATATGCTAACAGGTAGATGGTTTAGACATTATCACATAGGTTACGACTACTATAAACCAGAACGTTGGCATCCTTGCGAAGTGTTTTTTTCAGAAGATTTAGATATTAGATTTCCACAACAAGCAGAATATGTAGGTAGACTTACATTTATGAGTCCGTCTAATATAGTTAATAGATGGGGAGATAAAATTCCAGAAGATATTCAAAAAAGACTTTTAGGTTTTTACAATGAACCAAGCGAAACAGCAGGAAACGTAAAAACAAACAGTTTAGAAAAAATAGTTCAAAATAATTTTGGGCAAACACAAATAGTTCCATTTGAAGGTTATCACGATTACGACTTGACCTTGCAAATGCAAAATCTTTTTGATACACCATTAGGAGAGACAGTAGTTTTAGATAATGGTGAACAGAAAAAAATACCCGCATGGTTTTCACCTTTACAAAGAGGTAACTCTTTTATGAATAATCATTACGCTAAAAATCTAAGAAGCGACATTATACCAAGAAACGACTTAATACAGACAGTAGAATGTTATTGGAGAAGTTGGAGAAAAGTAGGAGTATTAAATTACACAACAGAAGATGGGTTTTTAGACACAGTATTTGTAACAGATGATTTACTTCCGCACTTTTTAAAGGAAAATGAAATCAAAGTTTTAAGAAATACTACTTTAGAAGAAGCCGAAAAAAATCCACAACCAAATACAGTAGTTTGGGATTGGATACCTGAGGTAAGATGGGGCGTAAAAATAAAAGCACATAATTCATTCTTAAATGAAGACTTATATATAGGAGGAGACCCTGCGCCTGTTCAAATGAAAGGTAGTAGTGAAGTATATGACGTTCAGTTACCTGTGGCGGGTTATATAGGGGATTCCATGGCTAAAAAACTACATCCCTATATCATTAAGCATAACATAGTAATGAACCAAATATACTCTTTGTTAGAGAAAGAACTTGGTACATTCTTTTTATTTGATGTAAAATATTTACCATCTGAATATAAAAACAACACAAATGTTCGAGAATCACTTGAACAAATGTATGACATTATACAAGATTTAGGAATAGTTCCTGTTGATACTTCAAGAGCTAATATGGAAGGCTCTGCACCTCAAATGAATGCTTTTGGAATGCAGAATATGGATTTCACAGCTCAAATTAATAATAGAATGTTGTTAGCCACACAGTTCAAATTACAAGCATTAGAACAAATTGGTATTACACCACAAAGATTAGGAGTAGCAAGTCAGTATTCAACAGCCGAGGGTATAAAACAAGGAATGACGGCAACTTATGCTCAGACAGAGAGTATATTCAATGTAATGTCTGTTTCAAGTAAAAAAGCTAATCTTTTACACTTAACTGCTGCACAATACGCACAAAAAAATTATAAAGATTATTTTTCCACATTTACAAAATCAGATGGCTCAAAAGCATTTATAGCACTATCTGACCCAAATTTCCCACTTAGAAACTTTGGACTTACATGTGTAAACTCATCAACAGATAAAAAAGAGTTGGAGCTTTATAAACAAACAATGCTTCAAATCAATACAGCTAATAATGATATGTTAGCATTTGCAGAAATTGTCTCAGCTAAATCTATGACCGATGCTATTGATATAGGTAGAAGAAATAGAATGGAAGCAGAAGCTCAACAAGAAAGACAAAGACAGCATGAATCAGAACAGAATGACAAACTTATTCAAGCTGACAAGGATATGGAAGCTTTGAAACATGAAAGAGCTAAAGAGCTTGAACATATTCGTGGTGAGTATAAGTTGGAAGATTCATATTTAGGAGCTCTTGGACGTGCATCTGATAAAGATGCAAATGATTTAAGCTATGACAGAATTGATAAAGGACTTCAAAATACTATTCAAAATGATTTTAAACAACAAGAAATCGGTTTAAAAGAACAAGACCACATTAGAAAAGTGGAAGAGGGGTTAACTAATGTAAAAATAAAGTTACAGGAATTAAAATTAAAGCAAAACGAACAAAGAATTAAAGAAAAAGCGATAGATACTCAATTACAAACAAGTTTAATAAATAAGAACTAAATTACAAACTTATAAATTTTATAAGTGCTATTAACCTAAAATATAAGGATTTTTCATATATAAAAATAATAACATAAATTTGCAAAATAAAAATGAACCAAGAAGAAACCACACAAGAATTTTCATTTGAAGACATAGCGAGTCAATTCTCAGTTGAAGCTCCGTCAGGAATAACAGAAGTAGAATTAGATTTAACAGATGAAAATGAAGAACAACTTCCACCTGTACCGACTACGGAATTAGAAACACAAGAACCTAAAGAAGAAGTCGCTCCAAAAGAGAAAGAAAATAAAACTGTACAAAATTTTACTAATTATAATAGTGTAGTAAAAACATTATTAAATTCAGGAGAGTGGGAAGATATTCTAATAGAGAAAGAAGACGGAACAGAAATTAAACTATCTGAGTTAGAAGAAATACCTGAAGAAGAGTTTAAACAAATTATTGAAGACCAAAAAGCTTTAAAAGCTGAGGACGCAAAAGATAAATATGTTCCTGTTGAAAACCTTTCGGAAGATAAAAAAGCTATTTTAGACATTTTATTAAAAGGTGGCGACTTAAAAGAAATATTTAAAGAACCACAGGCTTTAGTAAAACCTTATACAGAAGAATTAGGTTGGGATTTAGATAATGAAGTACATCAGCAAGAAATTGCTTTTAGAAAATATAAAAGATTAGGTCATTCGGATGCAAAAGCAAAATCTTTAGTTGAGATAGATATTAAAGAAAACGAACTTGACCTAGTTGCTAAAGAAGAAGTAAAAATTTGGCACGAAGATTACGATAACAAACTTAAAAAAATCGCCCAAGATTTAGAAGCAGAAAAAATCGCCGAACAAGAAAAACTAAAAGAGTATAAAAGTAATCTAAATAAGTTAGCAAAAGAAGCTCAGTATCCTGAAACACTTGTTAAAAAGATAGTAGATTTAGGAACTAAAAAAACAGAAAACGGTAACATTGCTTCAGACGAACTTTACGAAAAACTTATAGAAGACCCAAAAGAGGCACTTGAATTGATTTTTTTCATGGCAGATAAAGAAAAATATCTAGCCGAAAAAATGAAAGAAGTAAAAAGAGCTACTCAAATAGATGGTATGAGAAAAATAAGTAGAATCGCCAAAGAAACATCTAAAAAACCTGTAGAAACAGAAACTTCAAAAGAAGACACGTTCTCAGTAGAAATCTTAAACAATTAACAATTTAAATAAAAACAAACAATGAGCGTAACACAATCACCAATTAAGATGATTCACAACGGTGACTTAGTGGTAGGTATGACAAATAAAAAGACTGTTCAATCTATGGCAGGATACTTTGATACTACTACACTAAGTTCATTCTACGAACAAGACCCTGATAAATACAATTTAGGTCTTATTAAACTATGGGGGCAACAAGCTAAAACTTCTTACCCAATCTATCAGGCTTTGATGGAGAAAAAAGCAATGTTAAATGTAAGTGGAGCAGACGGTTCATTTACTTATGAAATTGCAATCAAAGATTCAGGTAAGTGTATGACTATCCGAGACTATTCAACTTCTTATCCTAATGCAGGTTTAGATGGTTCTATTTTTAGAATTGCCTTAAATAAAAGATATGCACCAGGTGTAAAACTTACAGTTGATTTAATGTATGGAGAGCATCAACTTATTGTTACAGATGAAGAACCAATTCGTCAGATTCCTGGTGGTTGGGACATGCCTGTAAAATTAACAGATGCGGATAGAAATGCTTCTTATGATACTTCTTTATTAGTTTCAGGTATTCAATATTTCCAAGTAGGTCACTCTGTTTTTGGAGAGTATGGTACAAACTATGAGAACTTTGATTTAATGGATACTCCAACCACTATGAAATGTATGTTCCAACTAGGAAACATGAGTGGAGCAGAGTCTTACATGACAGGTAGAGCAGGAATGAAATCTTTCTCAGGAGCATCTTCAAGAGCTAAAGAATATTTAAGTGAATTAGAATCAGAAGCAAACAACTACGGAGAATTCTCTTTCATCACAGAAGCTACAAATGTAACAAAAGGTGAGAATGGAAAAGTAGGATTTAAAAAAGGAAGTTTACACTTAGGAAGTACTATCCAAATGTTGCTTCATAAAAAACACCAAAAATCAGTAGCAACAGAACTTTTATTCCAAAAAGCGGGTACAGTACAAGGTACTAATGGTATTACTAAATTAAATGAAGGTATTTTCCACCAAATCAGACGTGGTAAATTAATTCAATATGGTAGACCAATGGGTATTACTCGTGCTCACATTATGGAAGCTGTTCAATATATCTTTAGAGTTAGTGATTTAGCAGAAGAATTAAGATTTGTAGAATTCTCTGTAGGTACTTATGCTAAACAAAATATGTATGAAATCTTTAAAGATGAGATTAATGCACAAATGCCACAAATTGAAAGATGGTTAGGAGCAGATGGACAACTACCAAAACCTGTTGTAACAGGAGCAGATAATCTAAACTTAGTTTTAAACCCTGTACGTTTTGTAGAATGTTATTTACAAGGTATCGGAAAAGTTAGAATTAAACACGACCCTGCTTTAGACCACTACCCAGGAGCTGATAGATTCCAATCAGGAATGTTCCAAGGTGGTTTAGCACACACAGCTTACTCAATGGTAGTATGGGACGTTGCTGACCAAAAATATAGTAACAACAAAACTTTACCACAAGGAGCAACTTTGGTTGAAGGAGCAGATGCAGGAGCTAACATGTATATTGTTAAACCTGAACAAGCAATGACATATTGGGGTTCTGAAAATGGGCGTTACTCAATGGAATCAAATGCTAACATTGTATCTTCAAGTAAGTACCAAACACAAGGGTTCTGGATTTATTCGATTTGTGCCTCATGGGTCGCTGACCTCTCAAGATATGTAATTATTGAGTTAGACCCTTCTTACAGAAACGGATTAAACTAAGAATAAAATAAGTAGAGAATCCCTCTGAAATATGGGGGATTCAAAACTTAAAATAAACCAAGAAAAAATAAAAACCAAAAATGAGCGAAAAAATAACCGTATACAAAAAAGGAAACGGAGAAAAATTTGAAATTGAGATTGGTAAATCTTATCAGATTATAAATAAGTTTGATGCAAATGCATTAGATGGTTTCCAAAAACACAGAACAACAAAAGTACTAGACCCACAGGCATCTGTAACGAGAGTTCCTTTAGCTATTTGGGATGGTCAAAAAATGAGTTATGATATTGCACTTGATGAAAATTCAACAAGATTAAATAACATATTTAAAGATAAAGAAGACTTACAAAGACATTTAAAAGTAGTCACAAAAGAGATTTATAATAAACTGTTGTCTATCTATGGAAAAGATAAATTAGACGCTAAAAACACAGAATTTTGGGATGATTTTTGTTACCATATAACAGCAGATAGTGTTTTAAATACAAATAAGCCTTTAGAATTAGCTCAATTATATTTCCTTATCATTCATGGTAAATTAGCACCTGTAGGTTTTGAAAGCGAAAATCTTTTCAAAAAATGTGCACAATTTTCAGTTGAGAATAAAGAGACGGTAGTTGGAGCAACACAAAAAAGAGAAATTGAGAAAAATAAAGCTATTGCAAAATTCGTTAATTTATTAGATGATGATAAAGAAGAATTGGCAACTTTATTAGAATATATAGGTATTACAGGGTTAGATGAAGCCGATGAAGCATTAATGAACTCTGTCTTTACAAATTGGTTGGATAAAGACGACAATCAAAATCCAAAACAATTCCTAGAAGTTTATGAGAATTTTCATAAATCACATGCAGGAAGAACTTACATAAAAATATACAGAGCTTTAAAAGAACTGAATAGAAAGAAAAAAGTTAAAAAAACTATGGACGGTGTAATATTTGAAGATGAAGTTTTAGGTAAAGATTTTAAAGAAGCTTCAAAAACTGTTCAAAATTCTTCCGCATTACTAGAAAAGTTAGCAATTACACTAGATGAATAAAAATGACAGCAAATCAAACCTATGAACGTTTCATAATTAAAATAAACGGAAATGCCACAACAGAACAGTTAAGTTGTGATAAAGGTAGGTTTGCAAATATATACAACAATCAACAGAATAGAATGATTGAGTATATATTAGAAAAAAGGTTTGAAGATGATATTAGGTATTTACAAAAAATATTAGTAGACGATAAAAAATTAATATCATCTTCAGTTCACCTTAACCATGTAGACTTTAAACTACCAAAAGATTTATTTGACCACTCAAACTTATACTGCCTTGTTTCTAAAGGTGAGTGTCAAAAACAAAGAGTAAGTTGTTTTGAAATAAAAGATGATGACAGAAACAACATTTTAGAAAATGAAATGTTAAACCCCTCATTTAAGTACAGAGAAGCACCTTACCACTTTTCATCTGATAAACTAAAAATCTACACAGCAGATGAATTTACGATAGATTCAGCATACCTATCCTACTATCGTTATCCACAACAAATAAAATTAGTTAACCCAGAAAATCCTGAAAGTGATTTCTTATCACATCCAGAATTTGATGATAAATTAATAAATAGAATAATTGATGCTTGTGTATCAGAATTCTTTTTAAACGGAAATAATGAAAAATTCCAAGCTGAAAAAATAAATTCAGTGCAAAAACCTTAATAATAACAATCAACAATAAATAATTTAAAACAAACAAAAAATGAGTTTAGACAATTCACAAAACAGAGCGTTTTTTCCTTTAGATGGTAAAGTACTTACATCTGGAGGTTCATTAAACGTAACTGAGGGTGTATTAGCAGTTGTGGATAACGACCCACAAGCACTTACACAAAACGGAAAAAAAGTAGTTTCTAGTTTTGTAGGTTTACCAAAACATAAAGATTTCCAAATCTTGTTAGGTAAAAAAGACCTACCTGTAACAAGAAGTACAGACAACAAGCCTTATGCTTCATTACCATTCAAATTGAGCGAGGTAGTAGATTTAAAAGTATTTGCGCCAAAATCAGTGGGAGTAAAAGTAGATGATTTTATAGTAGGTTTCAACGGAACAGATGGAACAGAATTAACTTTAAAAAATACTTCTTCTTCTGTAATTGAGTTAACACTTTGCGGAGAACCTATGTTACAATTAGGTTACAAAACAGGAGAAGTTACAGTGGCTGTTACTTTGCAAGCACCTTACGTAGATTCTGATGGAAATGTATTGGAAGGAGAATTCGCTACAATGCAAGAAAGAGTAGAATATGCAGTAAAAGAATTCCAAAGAATGACTTTATTAGGTGGAGCACCAATTACTGATTACGTAGACATTATTGCTGTAAACAGTGAAAACGGAGCTTTATCAGGAACAGCTTACACTTTTAGAAGTTTGACAGTAACTGATGCAGGAGATTCAAATGCTTTTGCAAGAGTTCAAGCTCAATACCCTACTTACAAAGTAGTAAAAACTGACAGAATTGGAGATGAGAAATCTGTATATACAGTATTAGTTCCTTCAGCAACAGTTTTAGCTGACTTTGAGATTACAAGTGCAGGAAGCGTAAAAACTTGTGAAGATTGCCCAAGTGGTTTCACAGCAACTGATGCAGGATTTGTATACCACATTACAGTAGAAGATGATGGAGCAGATTTGTCAGCAACAGTAGATAACTTACCAGGAACTGTTTCAGGTTCTATTTCAAGAAAAGGAAATGTAGACGGAGTAGGAATTTATACACTAGTTACAGATGACGCAGTAACTGATGCAGAAATTGCAACATTTAAAGCATCAACAGCAGTACTTGGAACTTCAGTAGTAACATTTGTAGGAGAGGTTTCTGCAATCTGTACTGTTGTTGGAGAATCAGGATTTCCTGATGCTGTGGTAGATGAAATTGCATGGGTATTAGGTAATACTTGTTATGCTACAACTAAAACTTTTGAACTTACTGTAGCAGATGATGATTGTGGTAATGCAAGATTAGCTGAGATACAATCGGCATATCCTAATTTAACTATCGCTGTAA
>NZ_JBIPPD010000254.1:0-4074 GCF_044368625.1 Flavobacterium sp.
AATTGTTACCAATAAAGAAGTAACTCCATAAATGATAAAGGTATAACCCAAAAGCATAAAAAGCTTTGGCTCAATTATACGTATCGTTCGAAGTCGGTTACCAAGTAATATGCAAATCAAAATGATGGCAAAATTTGATGCTAAAAGTAATAAAGCACCAGAAATGGATGTTGTAGCAAAACCGGTCATTGCATTAAAAGCATCCGATCCGTCTAGCGATTGGTACAATTCTATTGACTGAATTAACACTTTAGCCAAAGAAAAAATGCTCAATGCTATGAAAATCATGTAGGCATTCAGCAGTAAACTGGATTTCGTATAATGAAGGATATTATTCAAAAAAAGTTTGAAAACATATAAAATAGTAATCCAAAAAATGCCGCTTACAACAGCGGAACCATTGGCAATAAAACCGTGAAGCCAAGTTCCATCTACATAAAAAAACACATCGTAAATCGCTTGAATACTGGTCAAACCTGCATAAAAAAAGGCTAAAAATCCAACCGTTTGGTATAGTTTAGGTATGAAGATATTTTTTTTAGTAGTGTCCATAAACCATTTCTATTTTTAAGTGAATAACGTGTACCCAAAAATAGTGTTTTCTTTTATCCAAAAAAAATAGTATCCTTTCGTATACACAAAAAAGAAAGTTTCTTAAAACAAACCTTGTATAGCTGCATTTTTAATACCAATCAATTGCGGATCAAAATTCAATTTATCTGTTAACAAACCCGCATAGACGGATCTAAAATCAATTTTATGAATAAGATCGCCGTTGTCGAGTTGGCTCAAATCGGGATTTGTACCCATTACTTTTCCTTTTGTATTTCCGCCAATAACAAACATCGGTGCTGCAGTGCCGTGATCCGTTCCGTTACCGTTGTCTTTAACACGTCTTCCAAATTCGGAAAAAACCACAACAGTTACATTTTGCAGTAAATTAGACTGTTTCATATCCTTGTAAAAACCCGCCAAAGCATCATTCAATTCGGTTAAATTTCGATGGTGTATGTTCAATTGATTGTCATGCGTATCGTAACCATTTTGCGAAGTATAATACACTTTCGAATTCAAATTTCCTTTGACCAAACGTGCAATCCATTCCAAATTTTTACCCAAATTGGTTTTCGGATAGCTGACTTCCGAAGTGGATTTTGACAACGCTTTCTGAATATCTTCGGATCCTTCTACGACCGAATGGGCAATTTTACGCACAAAATCAAGTTGTGGATTTGCTGAAAGCACCGCTTGTTTTTCTTTATCACTTCGAATTTTATAACGATTGGGATCTTTTACCGTTATAGAATGCGGCTCCTCCCCTTTTAATGCCAAATTATCAATGCTGTCCAAATTGACTCCCGCTGTTGGTTGATGATCTTTGCATTGCAAATCTAAATATTTTCCAAGCCAACCGTTTGTGGCGTAATGATTGCTATTAGTGGCGGTTTGCCAAATTTCTTGACTCCGAAAATGCGAACGCACCGGATGTGGATAACCCACATTTTGCACCACACTTAAATCCCCATTTTGTTGCATCGTGGCAAAATCTTTTAAAGCAGGATGAAAACCCATTCCGCTTGATTTTCCAATTACCAGGTCTTTCGACAGACTTATCTTCGGTCGAAAATCATAATACAGTGGATTTTCGAATGGTATAAATGTATTCAAACCATCATTTCCGCCATTTAATTGAATAAAAACCAAACATTGTTCGGTTCCAGCCAAATTTGAGCGTGTTCCAAACGCGTGCAAAAACTGGGGCAACAAAAAAGATCCTCCTGTAAATGTTCCTGTTAAGGTTAAAAAGTTGCGTCTGTTCATAATCAAATGAGTTGAAATTCAGGTAGTTTTACCATCGCGTTAAACAATCGAAGTACCGCATTTTCTGCTCCTTCACTTTTAGGATTGAAATCGTATTTGAGAACCGTTTCAAAATCGACTTGCATCTCTTCATTCATTTGAAACAACAAGCGATCTTGTAATTCGGCAATAATGGTTTTATTAGTGCCACTAGCATCAAAATCAATTGAAACTTTTGAAACCCTATTTTGATTTTTTGACAACAACGGGTCATCATTATTAAACGTAAAACGGCTGATTGCTTTCCCATTACAAAGCAAATCTGCGGTATTGTGACGTTGTACATATATCTGCGACGACAACCATTCTTTACCGCCATTCCAGCCCTTTACATTGGGTTGACCAAATAAATCCATACCTTGTTGCTTTAAAAAAGTGTTCAACAATCGAGTGTTTATCGTATCGATATGCAACTCATGTTTCAACTGTAAAATAAAAACCAACGGATCTTTTATTTTAGAACCCCCTGTGTTTTTCGAAAATTCTTCAATAAAAATCTTTTTCAATAAAGGTTGCATTTCAAAATCCACCTCTCGTAAATAGTCGCCATAATAAAGTACTAAGTCTTCGGGAGGATTGTCGTAAATGAACCACTTTAAAATTTTGCGAGTAATTAAATAGGGGGCGTTTTTTTGTTCAAAAATAATATCAATTAATGCATCTGCTTTAAACGTACCTTTTTTTCCAAGGTAAGTAATTGTTTCATTATCTTCTATAAACTTCCGGTATTGTGCTGCATTTTCACCGGGACCTAAACCAGCCAAACCTTTTGCACCGTTTTTAATGTCGTTTTCGGTATAATTCCCAATGCCTAATGTGAATAATTCCAACAATTCACGACTTAAATTTTCGTTGATTTTATCTCTTCGGTTGTCCACATTGTCCAAGTAACGCACTATGGCATTGGATTGCACTATTTTTTTCGTTAAGGTTTTGAAGTTCCCAAATGCATGTTCCCTCAAAATTTGATTGTGCTGAAAAATCCAGTGGTTGACTTTCACTTTCTGAAAAGTTGCAACAAAGTGATTGTGCCAAAAACAAGTCATTTTTTCACGGAGCGGAAAATCATCCGATATCATTTTTTCAATCCACCAGACTTTCATCTCCTGCGAAACTTGATTCTCCTTTTTTACCATTTCTCGAATCGCTTCGGCTGAAATCGTTTTGCGATTTTGACGCAACTTTTTCAAATCCTCTAATGATTTTGGGCTATCATTAAGAAATGCTGGAATAATTGTATCCACTTTTGATTTGAAAGAATTTTCAAGAAATTTTTCTAAACCGAGTGATTCAATTTTATGGACTTCCTTGTTGGAAAAACCCAAACGCAGCGACCAAAGTGTGGCTTTATTCATAGGTGATGATTGAAAGATAGCGTTAAGACTTTTAGAATTCAAAAAGGTTTAAATTTGATACATAAAAAATTAACATTCAGATTCAGTTGAAATTAAAAAATTGAAATCCATTTTTTAATGTAAACCTACCGTTGATAATCCATCACCGTTTTAATTTACTTCTTTATGATAACATTTAATAAGGACTTATCTATCCAATAAGTAAAGTACTAATTTCCTATATTAAAACCTTTATAAAAATAATTGATATAAATTTATTGTTAAATTTTAAATAATTCAAATATTTACTATGCATGCATACTATTTTTTATTATATTTGATTTCCCAATTCGAATTATGAAGGATAAAACAATTGATTATGTACTAAGAGCGACTTGGCAAGCCGTTTCAAGAATGTACAATGAAGAAGCTGCAAAGTACGGGGCTACAATGGCTACAGGATTTGTACTATTGAGTATCGACAAGGAAAACGGAACGCCCTCTACAGCATTAGGTCCAAAAATGGGTATGGAAGCCACTAGTTTGACTCGAATACTGAAGTCAATGGAGGAACGTGGTTTAATTATTCGCAAGAAAAATCCCGTTGACGGTCGTGGAGTACTCATTTACTTGACTGATTTTGGTAAAGAAAAAAGAGATCTTTCGAAAACAACCGTACTTAAATTTAATGAAACCATTAAAAAAAATATTTCTGAGGAAAAAATGAACCATTTTATGGAAGTAGCCGAAACCATAAACGATTTGATTACAGACAAAAGTATTTTTTCTGATACTAATATAAAGTAAAAACTAATAAAATTAATACACATATAATGAAACGACTGATTAAAAAGGTTGCAGTCATTGGTTCAGGGATAAT
>NZ_JBIPPD010000067.1:0-14417 GCF_044368625.1 Flavobacterium sp.
AAGTAAGGTTTAACCAAATCAAAGTACAGCTCGTGATCTGGCTAGAATTTTTAATGTTTATTTTTACAAATGTATTTTTCAAAATAAATTTAAAAACTCAAAAAGTGAGTTTTTAAGGAGTGACTACTTAGTTTATTCCAATATTTTAGGTTTTTAAAAAAGTCAGTACTGATTGTTTTGGAGGATTTAATTTCTATAGGAATTAGTTTTCCAGCATTATCAATAATAACATCTACTTCGTGACCTGTTTTGTCTCGCCAAAAATAAATATTTATGGGCAGTCCTTTGTTTGCAAACTTTTTGACCATTTCAACCACCACCATTGTTTCAAAAATCGATCCTTTTAATGGATGACTCTCTAATTGTATAGGGTTTGAAATTCTCAAAAAAGAACAAACCAATCCCGTGTCGTAAAAGTAAATTTTAGGTCTTTTGACGATTGTTTTATTAAAATTTTGAAAATGTGGTTTCAGCAAGTAAATAATAAAACTACTTTCTAAAATTCCGATCCACGATTGTATCGTTTTTAAATCGATTCCAACTTCATTACTTATGGCACTAAAATTCAATTCTTGGCCTGTTCTACCTGCAAGAACACGCATAAATTTTTCAAAAATTAATAAGTCGGTTACGTTTTTAATTTGTCTGACATCCCGTTCGATATACGTTTTTATATAATTAGGAATCCAATCCATAGGGCTGATTTTTTGGTCGTAAATAGGAGGGTAAAAACCGTTGAATAAAAGTTCTTCATCTTTTTCGGGCACTAAATTTGCAGCTTTCAACTCACTTACAGAAAAAGGCAGTAAGTTCAAGTACGCAACTCTTCCCGCTAAAGATTGTGAAATATTTTCTTGCAAAAGGAAATTATTAGAACCTGTCAGAATAAATAAGCCCTTTTCGGTACTATTATCTAGCAATTCTTGCAAATAAGAAAATAATTCAGGCGTTCGTCGCACCTCGTCTAAAATAGCACCATTCGAGATGTTTTCTAAAAAACCTCTTGGGTCTTCTAATGCATATTGGCGTGTGTCAGGATTTTCCAGAGAAATATAAGGTTTATCTGGAAATGTGCTTTTAACCAATGTCGTCTTTCCAGATTGTCGCGGACCAATAACCGCTATGGCTTTAAAAGTTTTTGCTAATTGCTCTAGTTTTATTTTCGCTTCTCTTTGTATCATTGTACAAAAATATGGCAAAATATGGAATCAGATTCCATATTTTTCCATATTTTTTATTTGTAAAAGCATTTAATTGGGTTTAGTGTGGCTATAATCAGTAGGTACAACTCACAACTTCTAGCCCTGATGGAAGCGGCATCCTTTTCTCCCGATTTTTTTCGGGAGAAAAGATACAGCGTACAGCAGGATCAAGCTCCTGAAAAAAAATATCAGAATTAAACGGCAATTATTTTTTCAATTAACGCATCTAATTTTCTCATTTGAGGTTGGCATTTGGTTCGATTGATTCGGGCTTGAACGTAGAGTGCAAACCAACAAACTACCATAATTGTCATGATGGCAAAATCGAATGTTGTGGATTGTTTCAAAGTATAATGCGAATAAGCCATCATTGCAAAAACCAAAAATACGCCGGCGATGATAAAATGCAAAAACATAAAAAATGTCCATACGGTTTGATCCGGGCCGTATAAGCCCCTAACGTTGGTGGTTTTATCGTCATTTTCGGTTAATTCTACATGCAAATGTGGCGAATAATATTTTCGGTGGGCATGTGTGATGAAAATGAAAAGGTGGTGGTCAGAGATTTTTATAATAAAATCGTCTTTTACTTCTTGTTTTATAGTTGCTGCTTTCTCTAAAATTTGTTGCATTGACTGTGGTACATCTTCACTAAAAGTAGGACGTAACGCAATTGAATTATCTGTTTCCATTGAAATGTTTTTGCTAGAAGTTGGCAACGAAAATATCTAAAAATTATCAAATTCTAACTATTTTATAAAAAATTATTGATATACGTTTTTAATAGTGCTATTCAAATCGCCTTTTCAATTGTTATTATAGAGGGAATAAACTGTGGTAATCAGAAAATAGTTAGCCTTTCTAATACGTTAAAGCGTTAAAAAAGTGTATTTTTGCAAATTGAAAATTAGTTTATGAATAATATTGTAGCCATAGTTGGACGGCCAAATGTAGGAAAATCGACCCTTTTTAATCGGTTGATTAAGAGAAGAGAAGCGATTGTAGATTCGGTTTCTGGGGTAACTCGTGATCGAAATTACGGTAAAAGTGAATGGAATGGACAAGAATTTTCGGTGATTGATACCGGTGGCTATATTAAAGGTTCGGATGATGTTTTTGAAAGTGAGATTCGCAAGCAAGTCGAATTAGCGATTGACGAAGCGGATGTAATTATTTTTGTGGTAGATGTTGAAGAAGGCATTACACCAATGGACGATACCGTAGCAAAGTTGTTGCGAAAAGTTAAAAAACCAGTTTTGCTTGCGGTTAATAAAGTTGACAATGCAATGCGTGAAAAAGACGCTATCGAGTTTTATAACCTGGGTTTAGGCGATTACTATACGTTTGCTAGTATTTCTGGAAGTGGAACGGGTGATTTGATGGATGCTTTGGTTGAAGCATTTCCGGAACGTCAAGAACCAGTTGAAGAAGTTGTATTGCCGCGATTTGCCGTTGTAGGAAGACCTAACGCTGGAAAATCAAGTTTTATCAATGCATTGATTGGTCAAGAGCGATTTATGGTTACCGATATTGCGGGAACAACTCGAGACTCGATTGATACAAAATTTGACCGTTTTGGTTTTGAATTCAATTTGGTTGATACAGCAGGAATTCGGCGAAAAGCCAAAGTGAAAGAAGATTTAGAATTTTATTCCGTAATGCGATCTGTTCGCGCCATTGAATATGCCGACGTTTGTATCCTGATTATCGACGCGACTCGAGGTTTTGAGGGGCAAGATCAATCGATTTTCTGGTTGGCCGAAAAAAACCGCAAAGGTGTTGTGATTTTAGTAAACAAATGGGATTTAGTCGAAAAAGACACGATGTCAACCCGCGATTATGAAGAGCAAATTAGAAAAGAATTAATGCCGTTTACGGATGTGCCGATCTTGTTTGTTTCTGCTTTAACCAAGCAGCGTTTATTGAAAGCCCTTGAAACTACGGTGCAGGTTTATGAAAATAAAAAGCAACGAATTCCAACTTCAAAATTCAACGACTATATGTTGAAAGTGATCGAAGGATATCCGCCACCGGCTTTGAAAGGAAAATATGTAAAAATTAAATATTGTATGCAACTGCCTACGCCAACGCCTCAGTTTGTGTTTTTTGCCAATTTGCCTCAGTATGTAAAAGAACCTTACAAACGATTTTTAGAAAATAAAATCCGTGAAAAATGGGATTTTTCTGGTGTTCCAATTGATATTTACATTAGAGAAAAATAAAAAGCATCCAGGTTTAAAAAAGTAAAATGCCCTTAAATGTTAAAACGTTTTAGGGCATTTTTTGTGATTATACATTTCGAAACTCAAACAAAACCAAAAATTTTTTGATAATAATAAGTTATATTTATGATTTTAATAGTATTTTGTTAATATAAAAAATAATTTTTGCAGATTATTTTTGTAAGAACTAAAAAACATTTAAACATGAAAAATTTTTTAATCATTGCAGGAATTTGCGGTTTAATGGCAAGTTGTGCCGTTGTACGACCAGGTGAAGTGGGAATCAAGCAAAATTTGGGTAATTTATCTGATAAAATCCATACCGAAGGAGCTGTTTTTTATAATCCTCTTACAAGTAAAGTGGTAAAAACGTCCATACAAACAAACGATTTAGAACTTTTGCTCAGTTTGCCAAGCAAAGAAGGATTAAGTGTCAACTCACAAATTTCGATTTTGTATCGGTTAGAAACGAATAAGGTACCGGGTATTATCAAAAATTATGGTTTGGGCTATGAGGGTATTATCTCGAATGTATTTAGGTCGGCATCAGCAGATGTATGTTCCCGATTTTTTGCCAAAGACATGCACTCTGGCATGAGAGCTACTATTGAAGCAGATATTAGAACACAGATGGGAACTATTCTCGACAGTCAAGGAATTGTCATTGAATCCGTGTTGTTAAAAAGTATTCAACTTCCAGAAGGTTTGTCTAAGTCGATTGAACGAAAATTACAAGCGGAACAAGAAGCAATGCGAATGGAATTTGTTTTACAACAACAAAAACTAGAAGCAGAACGAATTATAATTGAGGCTGAAGGGACGCGAGACGCTCAAAAAATTCTTTCGCAAGGGTTGACAGAACAAATCATTAAATTAAGAAGCATTGAAGCTTTTATGGAGCTCTCGAAATCTCCAAATAGTAAAGTGATCATTACAGATGGTAAAACTCCGTTTTTAGTCTCTGGAGAAGGTAAGTAGATTTTGTTTTTAGTTGTTTAAACCGCATAATTAAATTTTATAATTATGCGGTTTTTTTGTTTTGTGTTTTATACGAAAGTACTTAAAAAGACATGATCAGTTGGTTTTGTTAAAAATTTTGTAAGAAATTATTTCTTTAGATACTAAATAACGTTATTCGCTGTTTATAAGAATAACCAAAAACAAAACCAAACAAAAAACAATTTATGTCAAAAATTTATCCAATTTGGCTCTTTTTTCTATTGTTAACTTCTTCATTAGTTGCCCAAAACACAATTACTTTAAAAGGGAAAATTATAGAAGACGCTACTAAACTACCCTTAGAATCAGCAACTATTTATATTACTTCGGTTAAAGATTCCACCATTGTTGATTATACTATTGCGGATAAAAACGGAAATTTTTCGTTGTCTACTCGCAAAATTACACAACCCGTATATTTCAAAGTTTCGTTCGTAGGCTTTCAAGAATACGTACAAAAATTGGAATCTCTGACTGTTTCTAAAGATTTTGGCGTAATCAATGTGCTTGATACGGCAAATGATTTGAATGAAGTTGTGGTTAAAGGTCAGGCACCTCCCGTGCGAATTAAGCAAGACACGCTGGAATTTAATGCCTCGTCTTTTAAAGTTCGGCCTGATAGCAACGTCGAAGCTTTACTGAAACAGTTGCCTGGTGTGGAAGTTTCTTCGGACGGAAAAATCACAGTGAATGGCAAGGAAGTCAACAATATTTTGGTAAACGGAAAACCCTTTTTTGGAAAAGACGGCAAAGTAGCTACGCAAAATTTACCAGCCGATATTATCGAAAAAGTACAAGTCTCCGATACGAAAACCAAAGAAGAGGAATTGTCGGGTCAAGCTGCAAGTGCCGAAGAAAAGACGATCAATTTGACGATTCAGGAGGACAAAAACAAAGGTTTATTTGGGAAGTTTAGTGGTGGATTAGGATCCGACAATCGCTATGAATCCAGTGGTTTAATTAATTATTTCAAAGACGATCAAAAGTTTAGTTTTCTTGGCTCTTCCAATAACATCAATTCGGTGGGATTTTCGATGGATGAAATTTTCGATTCGATGGGAGGCGGCAGAAACATATATTCCAGTAGCGACGGCAGTTTCAACATCGATGGTCAACAGTTTGGTGGTGGAAGTGGAATCACGCAATCCAATATGATTGGTTTGAATTATTCGGATAAAATCGGAAAAAAAATAGATCCAAGCGCGAGTTACTTTTACAATTCTGCCGAAAATGAAAACGATACAAGAAGTAAAGTTGAAAATTTGTTGCCAGAAAATAAATTTATAACAGAATCCGTCGGGAAAACCCGAAATGTCAATAACGGACACAATTTGAATGTGGAATTCGAGTACAAAATAGATTCCTTAACGACGTTAAATATCCGTCCTAACTTAAAGAAAAACAACTCGCGATTTACGGCCAACAGGGCCCAGAATTCGGTGGATGAATTTGGTGGAGCTTTAAACGAAAGCAACAGTTTCAGTAATAACAGTAGCAACCGATTGGCTTTTGAAAATGATCTTTATTTTTTTAGAAAATTGAAGAAAAAGGGCAGAAGTATTTCGTTGAATTTCAATAATAGCAACACCGTAGATGAATCTGATAATCAAGATATTTCATCGACTATTTTGTATAAAGCGACAGGAAATCAAACCATTGGTCGTAATTTGATCGAAAACAATAACGATAGTTCCAATGATTATTCAACTTCGTTGACGTATACAGAACCCATTACCGATTCACTTTCTTTTTCGGTGGGTGGTCGTTATTCATGGAAGAAATCGGTGGACGAACAGGCCACTTTTAATTTTGATGGAAATAGTAACGATTATACCATTAAAAACGATTCGCTTTCCAATTACATTACCTCAGGCATGAAAGTGGTTAATCCATTTATCAATTTGAGTATTCGTAAAAAAAATTACAGCGGACGAATTAGTTTAGGAACTGAAATTACCCGATTTGAAAACTTTTCGAATTACTTAAATGAGGATACTGTTTTAAATAAAGATTACATTTTTCCAAATATCAACGGGTATCTAAATTACCGATTTACGAAGTCAAAATCGGTATATATGAATTACCGTTATTCCGTAAGTGTTCCGACTGCAAATCAGATTTTACCAGTGATTAATATTTCGAATCCGTTGAATACCATTACCGGAAATCCAGATCTTAATCCTACTAAAAGACACGGTTTTTATCTCGGACTCAACAACTACGATTATGCATCTCGCTCTGGATTTTACCTGTACTCGGGCGGATCGATTTTTAACAATCAAATTGTTTCTTCCACCGTTTTTGACGATAGTGCCAAGAGAACTACAACTTTTGAAAATACAGGTACAACTTACGACAGTTACTTGGGTTTTTCCTGGGATAAATCGTTTAAAAAAGACGCACATACGTTTAAATACAGTTTGGGTATGAACTTTAATTATGGGCTTTCAAAAGGATTGACCAACAACCAAGCTTTTGAAGCCGAGGAGCTTTCGGTGAGTCCAAATATCGAACTTTCTTGGGAGTACGGCGAAATTTTGACGATTACGCCAAGTTACACTTACAACTTAAACGATACTAAATTTAAGAATTATTCGATTGACCAATTGTCCAACTTTGTACATAACTTCAAAATAGAAACTACTTCCTATTGGCCCAAACATTTTGTTTTTGGAAATGATTTTGGTTACACCTACAATTCCAATATTGCTGATGGTTTCCAGAAAGATTTTTACTTGTGGAACATGAGTTTGGGCTACAACTTCTTTAGCGATAAATTATTGGCTAAAGTGAAAGTTTACGATTTATTGGACCAGAATGTCAATGCAACGAGAACCATAACCCCAACCGCAATTCAAGATGTCGAAAACACGGTTTTACAGCGGTACGCCATGTTTTCGTTGACCTATAAAATTGAGAAATTTGGAGGGAAGAAAAAGAGTCAGTGGGAAGATTGATAATGTTTAAAAAAGTAAAAAAGGAGCGATGAAGCTCCTTTTTTTATGTGTAAATTTAATTGTAAATTTTATGATTATTTGTACGGACAAATCGCGCTGAAATAATTTTTTACTCTACGTACAGGTCGTGACTTGTCCTTACCAAGAGCCTCCCGAACCGCCTCCAGAGAAACCTCCACCGCCAAAACCTCCACCGAAACCTCCGCCGCCGCCAGAAAATCCGCCGCCGCCTGAGCCACCACCGAATCCGCCGCCACGACCTAAACTGCTCAAAATAATCATTTCGGCTAAGCCAAAACCATCGCCCCCGCCCTTATTTCCGGAATTTCCACCACCTTTATTTTTGGCAATAACAAAAATGAGGATGATGAAAATTACAATGAGGATAAAAGGAAACGGACTCCCGTCACTTTTATTTTTCTTCCGCTCGCCTTTGTATTTGCCTTTTAAAACATCAAAAATGGCGTCGGTTCCTTTGTCTAAACCATTGTAATAACTTCCCGCTTTAAATTCCGGTAAAATATAGTTCCGGGTTATTTCTCCTCCAATTCCAGCAGTTAATCGATCTTCGACACCGTATCCAGCTGAAATCCAAATCTTGCGTTCTTTTTTCGCAAGAAGAATAATGATGCCGTTGTCGTTTTTTTCGCTTCCGCCAATACCCCAAGTTTGTCCCCATTTTGGGGTTAAAATACCGATATCTTCTCCCTGTAGACTTTCAATGGAAATGACTACAATTTGGGTCGAAGTGCTGTCGGAATAATTAATTAACTTTTGTTCCAAAGCAGTTTTTTCTTGAGCGTTGAGCACGTTAGCATAATCGTACACACTCGTTTGAAATTTTGGAACGGGTGGAATGGTAAATTGTGCGAAGCCAATACTCACTTGAAGCAAGAAAAGTATCAAGAATGAAGTGATATTCCAATTGGAATTTGTGTTTTGTGTTTTTTGGAATTTCATTCTTTACCCTTTAGATATTTCATTTGATAATTCATTTTTGTCACCAGCGCTAAAAGGGAAATAGTGTTCCAGACGCTCGCCAGCTCTTAAAATCCCAGCAACCAAACCGTCTTTGAATTTTTTTTCTTTGAAATTGGATATGACAATATCCCTCGTACAATCCCAAAAATCATTCTCAACCACTTTGTCAATTCCTTCATCGCCGATGATTGCAAACGTATGATCGGCAACGCCCACATAAAATAAAACACCATTTCTCAACTCCGTGGCATCCATACCCAATAAATGAAAAACCTCCTGGGCTCTTTCGAGCGGAGGTTTTTCGGTATGATTTTCAATGTGGACTCTTATTTCACCAGAAGTATTTTTTTCGGACGCACTAATCGCCTGAACAATTTCTTGCTCTTCTTCTTTGGTTAAGAAATCTTCAACTTTTGACATACTAATTTTTTGTTTTTAAATTCTCCCTTTAGATTTAAGGACTTTAGAATTTTACTTCCACAGGTTTTTCTGCACCTTCAGTAGCTTCGAAATACGCTTTTTCTTTAAATCCAAACATTCCTGCAAACAGCGAATTTGGAAACGTCAAAACGTGATTGTTGTACGGTTTCACCGCCTCATTAAAACGCGTTCGGGAAGTTAGAATTTGATTTTCAGTACTTGCTAACTCATCTTGAAGTTTCAAGAAATTAGCGTTTGCTTTTAAATCAGGATAAGCTTCCACAGTAACCAATAAACGTGACAATGCAGATGAAACGCCACTTTGGGCTTTACTAAATTCAGCCAATTGTTCTGGAGTAATGTTGGTTGGGTCGATTGTTGTAGAAGTTGCTTTTGAACGTGCTTCAATTACAGCAGTTAGTGTCCCTTTTTCAAATTCAGCAGCACCTTTAACCGTATTTACTAAATTTCCGATCAAGTCATTTCTTCGTTGATAGGCCGTTTCCACATTTCCCCATGATTCTCTAATATTCTCATTTAAAGAAACCGCAGTGTTGTTGATTCCTTTAACCCATAAGTAGATAAAAAATACTACGACTGCTACAATAATCCAAGGCAAAAATTTTCTCATTTTTTTTAGTTTTAAGTTTAAAGTGTGTTTAAAGTTCGTTTTTTATTTGTGTTAATTGTGCTTTTATTCCTTCTAGTTTACTTATAATTTCAAAATTGTCTAAGGTTTTCTTTTGTCCAGCTTTCAAATGCGTTTTCGCACCTTCAAGTGTAAAACCCCGTTCTTTGACCAGATGATAAATCAGTTTTAAATTGGTTACATCTTCGGGTGTAAACATCCGATTGCCTTTGGCATTTTTCTTGGGTTTCAGAATGTCAAACTCCTTATCCCAAAAACGAATCAATGAGGCATTGACACCAAATGCTTTGGCCAATTCACCCATACTATAATACCTTTTATCGGGCTGTAATTCTATATGCATACTTATTTCAATTTCAATGACAATTTCAATTTTAATGGCAATTTCAATGACAAGTAAAACTTCAATTTCAGGTTTTCAACTGTTTACTGCGACTTAGTCTAACGACTGGTTCTCTTGACTCGCTAATTTCGAGATTATCGCATATTCTGCAGCGGAAATATTGCCATAATAATAATTCAACGGGTTGACCACTTCGCCATTTTTATGTACTTCATAATGCAAATGCGGCGCCTCACTTCTGCCCGTGCTTCCTACAAAACCAATTACGTCACCGCGTTGCACTTTTTGACCTCTTCTGACCTTGTATTTACTCAAATGAGCATACAACGTTTCGTATCCAAAACCATGCCTAATTACAATGTGATTTCCATATCCTGAAGCTGTATTGTCAGCCTTTTCAACGACTCCGTCGCCTGTAGCATAAATGGGAGTACCACTTTTTGCAGTAAAATCCATTCCTGCATGAAACTTTCTCACTTTCGTAAAGGGATCACTTCTATACCCAAAACCCGAGGCCATCTGTTTTAAATTTTCGTTTTTCACCGGCTGAATGGCAGGAATCGCGGCCAATAATTTCTCTTTCTCCTTTGCCAGTTTAACAATTTCATCCAAGGATCGCGACTGAATCGCTGCTTGTTTTGATAAAACGTCTACACGCTTCGAGGTATTGATTACCAACTCCGAATTGTTATATCCCTCCAACTCCTTGTACCGATTGATACCTCCAAAACCCGCTTTACGTTGTTCTTCAGGAATTATCGATGTATTGAAATACGTGCGGTATAAATTATTATCCCGTTCCTGAATTTGTTCCAAAACGTCATCTACTTCGTTCATTTTGGTATTCAAAATCGCATACCTCAGTTTTAAATTTTCAATTTCCCGAGTTTGCAATCGGTCCTTTGGCGTTTCAAAAAAAGGTGTGTTTAGCAAAACAATAAAACTCAAAATCCCAAAAACCGCCGACGAAAGCAAGAACAAAGCGATGTAGCCAAAACGTTTACGCTTTTTAGTCTCAATTTTTCGGTAAGCCAAATTTTCAGAATCGAAATAATATTTTACCTTCTTCATGTTTTAAAAAATGCTATTTTTGCACCTTAAATAAAGGTTTGTCGAACAAATTTAATAAATGTTTCACTGGTTCGGGAGATTTTAATTAGATAATTTGAAAATTTAGATAATTTGAAGTTAGTTCAAATGTTCTAAGAAATCAAAAAAGTCTAATTGCCAAATTATCACATTATCAAATTTTAAAAATGAAATCACAAGATATTAGAAAACAGTTTTTGGATTTTTTTCAAAGTAAAGGCCATCTAATTGTTCCATCAGCTCCAATTGTTTTAAAAGACGATCCTACTTTGATGTTCAATAACTCAGGAATGGCTCAGTTTAAAGAATATTTCTTAGGAAATGCCACGCCAAAAAGTCCACGAATTGCCGATACGCAAAAATGTCTTCGTGTTTCAGGAAAACACAACGATTTGGAAGATGTGGGTTTTGACACCTACCACCACACGATGTTTGAAATGCTTGGCAATTGGTCTTTTGGCGATTATTTCAAAAAAGAAGCCATTCACTGGGCTTGGGAATTATTGACGGAAGTCTATAAAATCCCCAAAGAAAATTTATACGTTTCTGTTTTTGAAGGAAACGAAGCCGAGAATGTGCCTTTTGACCAAGAAGCTTGGGATATTTGGAAAGGTTTGATTGATGAAAATCGTATTATTTTAGGTAATAAAAAAGACAATTTTTGGGAAATGGGCGACCAAGGACCATGTGGGCCTTGTTCAGAAATTCACGTAGATTTAAGAACGGAGGACGAAAAAGCACTCGTTTCTGGAAAGTCGCTTGTCAATAACGATCACCCTCAAGTGGTAGAAATTTGGAACAATGTATTTATGGAATTCAACCGTAAAGCCGATGGTTCACTCGAAAAATTACCTGCCAAACACGTTGATACCGGAATGGGATTTGAGCGTTTATGCATGGCCTTACAAGGCAAAACGTCCAATTATGATACCGATGTTTTCACGCCTTTAATTGAAAAAGTAGAGGAAATTACGGGATATAAATACGCATCCAACACCCAACACCCAACACCCAACACCCAAGAAAAAACCAACATTGCCATTCGCGTTATTGTTGATCACATTCGTGCCGTAGCTTTTGCCATTGCCGATGGACAGTTGCCATCCAATACAGGTGCGGGTTACGTGATTCGTCGTATTTTACGTCGTGCAATTCGTTACGGATTTACTTTTTTGGATACCAAAGAGCCATTTATCTACAAATTGGTGGAAGTTCTGGCCGATCAAATGGGTGCTTTTTTCCCAGAAATAAAATCCCAGCAAAATTTAGTTACCAACGTAATTCGTGAAGAAGAAGCTTCCTTTTTAAGAACTCTAGACAGGGGAATTTACAAATTGGAAGGACAGATTAAATCTTCGGAATTATTATTTAATAACGCAGATTTATTAACTGAACCCGGGAGAATTGTTTCGGGGGGAATGGCTTTTGAATTATATGACACGTACGGTTTTCCGTTAGATTTGACACAATTAATAGCTAAAGAACACGGGTGGTCGGTGGATATTAATCGATTCGAAGAATTATTACAAGAGCAAAAATCAAGATCTCGTGCCGCTTCAGAAGTTTCCACCGACGATTGGAACATTTTAGTCGATGGAAATACCGAAACTTTTGTGGGGTATGACCAAACCGAAAATGAAGTAAAAATTACACGCATTCGCAAAATTGACTCTAAAAAAGACGGCGTTTTATACCAAATAGTTTTAGATCACACGCCTTTTTATCCCGAAGGTGGCGGTCAGGTAGGCGATAAAGGAATACTTTTTTCTGCAAATGAAACGATTGATATTATCGACACTAAAAAAGAGAATAATTTAATTATTCATTTTGCTAAAAAGTTGCCGACTGATTTAAACGCTTCGTTTATTGCAAAGGTAAACACTGATTTACGAACGTCTTCGGCTAAAAATCATTCGGCGACACACTTGATGCATTTGGCGTTGCGAACTATTTTAGGAACGCATGTGGAACAAAAAGGTTCGTTGGTAAATCCGAATTATTTGCGTTTCGACTTTTCGCATTTTTCAAAAGTCACGGACGAAGAAATTAAACGAGTTGAAGATTTTGTGAATCAAAGAATTCAGGAACAGTTGCCATTAATCGAACGCAGAAATATTCCTATTCAGCAAGCGTTGGAGGAAGGAGCGATGGCTTTGTTTGGTGAAAAATATGGGGATAATGTTCGTGCGATAAAATTTGGCGAAAGCATGGAACTTTGCGGTGGAATTCACGTAGAAAATACCGCAAACATTTGGCAATTCAAAATTATATCTGAAGGTGCCGTTGCTGGTGGAATCAGACGAATTGAAGCCATTACAGGAGATGCTGTGAAAAGTCATTTTGCCAAACAAGAAAATACTTTGTCGGAAATCAAAGAAGCCTTGAAAAATCCGCAAGACACAATCAAAGCTGTACTCTCATTACAAGACGAAAACACCAAACTTAAAAAACAAGTTGAGCAACTATTGAAAGACAAAGCAAGAGGTTTGAAAACCGAATTGGCTGCTCAAATTATAGAAGTCAATGGCGTAAAATTTCTTTCAACCGAAGTGGATTTAGACGCTAATGGAGCAAAAGATTTGGCTTACGAATTGGGTCAAAATCAAACCAATTTGTTTCTGGTTTTTGGAACCATTTCAGAGGATAAACCAATGTTGACTTGCTCTATTTCAAAGGAATTAGTTTCAGATAGAAACCTGAATGCGGGACAAGTGGTTCGAGAACTGGGCAAGTACATTCAAGGTGGAGGTGGCGGTCAAGCTTTTTTTGCAACAGCTGGCGGAAAAAATGCAGCTGGAATGAAGGAAGCGTTGGCAAAAGCAATTGATTTTATAAAATAATGAGCAAATTATGAAAAGATGTTTTTTAGGCATAGTAGCGGTACTGATTTTAGGCGCTTGTAATTCGGATGATAATGGTTCACAAGCCTTCAATCGAAATAATATTATTGGTAAATGGTACTTGAAAGGAGGAACGACCAATGAAGGTGCTTATGAAAACTATAATCACGAATGTACGACCTCGAAAGACTATCAGGAATTTTTAGCGAATGGTATTTTAGACTTTGTGGGTTACGGAAGTAATTGCGAAGTGAATGATACGGATTCGTCCAATTGGGAATTGAAAGGGAATATCTTAACGATTTCAAATCTAAATATGGATCCCATAACTTATTCTTATGATTACACGTTGGAGCAACTTACATCGAATGAACTTCGTATAAAAATAACAGAGAACACGCCAGAAGGAACTGAAACTAATGTTCTTTATTTGACTAGAAATCAATAACCAGTAAGCATTCGAAGTTCCATTTCATAAAATACGAATCCAAAGAGTACAGTTAGAGACTGTAGGCTTTGGTTTTTTTTTGCAATAAAACAACCGTTTAAATCATAAAATATTGTTTTCTTTGGCTTTTTGGATTGCTTCCTGTAAAGTTTCACAACATTGTTGATGGCATTTCCTCCCCTTCGGGGTTTTCTTTGGAGGCGTAGCCGTAAAAGAAAACCCCGAAGGGGAAAGATAAAAAAGTTGATTATTTTTGTTTTACCACAA
>NZ_JBIPPD010000068.1:0-14399 GCF_044368625.1 Flavobacterium sp.
TCCACAAATATAATAGATAGTTTTGTTTATTTCAATGAGGCATTTTAATTTTTTACCATCTCATAAATTTGAGTAAGTAAAATTAAAGTTTTAGGATGCAACAGGCCAAGGGTCTAGCATTTCAACTAAACCTTCAAGAAAAATTATAAGCACAATTTTTAAAAGAAGTATTTGTTTTTTAACGAAGTCTATTCATTAAGGTCTAATGCGCTTCTAGCCAATTTTTTCCGGTTCCCATTTCTACCTCTAAAGGAACTGAAAGTGTAAAAGCATGTTCCATTTCGTGCTTAATCATCGGTTTTATTTGCTCTAGTTCAGAATTGTGAACATCAAAAACAAGTTCGTCATGTACTTGAAGCAACATTTTACTTTTCCATCCCGAACCGTCGGGATGCTTCGAAGCTAATTTTTTATGAATGTTGATCATCGCGATTTTGATAATATCTGCCGCACTTCCTTGAATGGGAGCGTTTACGGCATTTCGTTCGGCACCACCACGAACCATTGCATTTTGCGAATTGATGTCTTTCAAATAGCGGCGTCTACCTAAAACGGTTTGTACATAACCCAATTCTCTGGCCTGCTCAATTTGTTCATTAATGTAGGCTTTCAGTCGGGGGTAGGTTTCATAATAGGCGTCGATCAAATCTTTGGATTCTGCACGAGAAAGATTGGTTTGGTTGCTCAATCCAAATGCCGAAACGCCATAAATAATTCCAAAATTTACCGTTTTTGCGTGACTTCGTTGTTCACGAGTGACTTCCTCCAGCGGAACATTAAAAACTTTGGAAGCGGTAGATTTATGAATGTCTTCGCCTTTTCTAAAAGATTCAATCATGTTTTCTTCACCACTTAATGCCGCAATAATACGAAGTTCAATTTGCGAATAATCGGCAGAAAGTAACGTGTAGTTTTCGTCTCGAGCAATAAATGCTTTCCGGATTAAACGTCCTCTTTCAGTACGAATCGGGATGTTTTGTAAGTTGGGATTGTTGGAACTCAGCCTTCCTGTAGCTGCAACGGTTTGCATATAATCGGTGTGAACTCTGCCTGTTTTTACATCCACTTGATTGGGCAAAGCGTCGATGTAGGTACTTTGTAATTTTACCATCTGGCGCCATTCCAATATATCTTTTACAATTTGGTGTTCGTTTACCAAATAACTCAAAACTTCTTCGCCTGTAGCATATTGCCCCGTTTTGGTTTTCTTTTGTTTCGCTCCGCCAATTTTTAATTTGTCAAAAAGAATTTCACCGAGTTGTTTTGGCGAAGCCAAATTAAATTTCTCGCCAGCCGTTTCGTAAATTTGTTTTTCGAAAACGTCAATTTCTTTTTGCATTTCGACCGACATTTTTTTCAAGAAATCGACGTCGAGGTTGATCCCTTCCGTTTCCATTGCCGCCAATACTTTTACCAATGGAATTTCGATTTCGGTAAACAGTTTTTTAGTTTCAGTTTTATCCAGCTCTTCTGTGAAAAATTCCTTCAACTGAAAAGTAACATCTGCATCTTCAACGGCATATTCTTTAACATCCTCCAAATCAATTTCGCGCATTGATTTTTGACCTTTTCCTTTTTTGCCAATCAACGCTTCAATGGATTTTGGCGCATAATTTAGATAGGTTTCCGACAAGATATCCATCCCGTGGCGCATGTCGGGATTGATCAAATAATGGGCAATCATCGTGTCAAAAAGTGGTTCTTTGACGTCAACATTATAATTGGACAGAATTTTTAAATCGTATTTTAAATTCTGACCGATTTTTTCAATGGTTTCGTTTTCAAAAAACGGACGTAATTTCTCGATTAATTCTTGTGCTTGTTCTTTGTTTTCGGGAAATGGCACGTAAAAACCTTTGCCTTTTTCATAAGAAAATGCAATTCCCACCAACTCGGCATGAAGGGCGTCAAGACCTGTGGTTTCGGTATCAAAACAAACTGATTTTTGCTGCATTAAATTTTGCATCAACAATTTGACACCCAAGTCGCCTTGAATAATTTGATACGAATGTTCTGTATTTTCGAGCGAAGCATAACTCGAATTTGTATGTAGCGATTCTTCACTTGAAGAACTACCAAATAAATCAAACTGATCTTCGTTTTTTATACTTGGTTTTTTGTACAATTTGGCTTCTTGATTTGCATTGGCAGAAGCGTTATGGTCAATTCGAAACAAGCTGTCAAACTGTTCTGCCATTCGTCGGAATTCCAATTCTTGAAATATAGCTTCGGTTTTTTCGATATCAGGACGGGACAATTCGTAGTCTTTTTCATTAAAAGTCACATTGCAATCGGTGATAATAGTAGCCAACTTTTTGGATAAAATACCTTTTTCTTTATTGGCTTCGATGTTTTCTTTCATTTTTCCTTTGAGTTCATGGGTGTTTGCCAAAAGATTTTCCAACGAACCGTAGGTTGCCAAAAATTTCTTAGCTGTTTTTTCGCCTACACCCGGTAATCCTGGAATATTATCAACGGCATCTCCCATCATTCCAAGAAAATCAATGACTTGTTCGGGACGTTCAATTTCAAATTTTTCTAAAACTTCAGCTACACCCCAAATTTCGATTCCGTTGCCCATTCGAGCGGGTTTCCACATAAAAATATTTTCTGAAACCAATTGAGCAAAATCCTTATCGGGTGTAACCATATAGACTTTGTAATTCTGTTTTTCGGCTTGTTTGGCAATAGTTCCAATCAAATCATCGGCTTCGCAACCCTCGATTTCAATAATGGGAATGTGCATTGCTTTCAAAAGTTCTTGAATGTACGGAACGGCAATTTTTATGGCTTCGGGAGTAGCGTCTCGATTGGCTTTGTATTCGACAAACATTTCTGACCGTACATGACTTCCGCCTTTGTCAAAAGCAACGGCCAAGTGGTCGGGTTTTTCGCGTTTAATAACATCCAATAGTGAGTTCATAAATCCCATAATGGCAGAAGTGTCCATTCCCTTGGAGTTGATTCGGGGATTTTTAATAAAGGCATAATAACCTCTAAAAATCAAAGCATAAGCGTCTAATAAGAATAAGCGTTTTTGAGCTGACATAATCTTTTTTTCTATGGATTTCAAATGTACAAAACTTTGCTGTTTTCTGCCTCATTTACGATTTAGAAATGTGCAAATGGCATTTGGAATTTATTTTTTTAAGTTTTCCAATAAACGGCTTATTTTTGAATCTAGAATTAACTAACTTTATGGTTTACTTTTTTCGAGAAAAACAAAAACTTTGCATGAAGTTACTACTACCTAAGCTTTTTTTTATTACGTTACTTATCAGCTGCTTTTGGATACCTGAAAACTGTTTTGGTCAACAACCGCTTACCCGAAAGATTTCCTTTTTAGAGGGTTTGTCTTCCGATGTGGTGTATGATTTATTTGTAGATAAGCAAGGTCTACTTTATTTAGGAACTGCTAAAGGCTTAATTACTTATGATGGTGTTCATTTTGATCAGATAAAAATTCCCGAAACTTTAGGAAACGCTGTTAACAATATCCAGCAGGATCATGAGGGAACCATTTGGTGCAAAAATTTTGCAAATCAGCTTTTTTTTCTAAAAGATGGGGCGTTACGGGTAGAGCAAAAAGTCAAAGCGCTTTTGGAACAATCGGATACCAATCTTGTCGATTTTTGTTTGATTAAAAATTCCAAATACATTCTAACCAACAAAACATTATACCACTTTGTTTCAGGAAAAATAAAGCCAGTGTATGAATTAAAAACAGATTCACAAGATGGTTTCAATTCGATTACATATGATAAAGAAAGCGAAAAACTCTATGTTTCCTCAGGATACTTTCTTTTGGTTTTTCGAAATAACATTTTAATCGAAAAACGAGCGCTTTCAAAAAATCAAAAAATCCTGGAAATTTTTAAAGGAGAAATCGCATACTGCACTAAGTCGTTAGATAAAAGTTGTTTTATTCAAGGTCAAACTATTTCGTTAGAAAATTCGGGTTTGGATACAGTTTTTTTAAATCGTTTAACTGCAACGAAAGACGCTTTATGGCTTTGTAGTAACAAAGGGATTTACAAATTTGACGAAAAAAATAAGACATTTAAAAATGGCTTTTTGAAAGGCGTTCGAATTACGGATATCGTACAAGATTTCGAGGGAAACCATTGGATTAGTAGTTTAGACGAAGGACTTTTTATGTTGCCAAATGATAAAATTCGGGAACTTAATTTGACTTCTGGCACAAAAAGAAGTTACATGTGTATCGCAATGGGACCTAATGAGCACTATTTTGTAGGTACAAATGATGGTTATGTTTTAGAAATTAACAATTCGGGAAAAGGCATCCGAGAGTATAAAACCAAATGGGAAGATAACATCGAGTTTGTAACTTTTATTGGCGATACGATTTTAACAAACTACGGCTTTTTTAAGATTGGAGAATCAGCGGCGTTGCCAAATAATTTGTATTTTGGTAAAAATCTTAAAGAAGATTTGAGAGGTAATTTACTAATAGCATCACCTTCTTTTGGAGGTTTAATTTCTCGAAAATTAAATGGGAAACACAATTTTGCAAATACTCAAAACAAGTTTAAAGAAATAAAATACGGTCCTAATAATCTTGAAACCCTTATTTTTAGGAACAATCGGACGGAATCTATTTTATTTGATCCATCAAATGAAAAGTATTATTATGGTTTTATAGAAGGACTATTTGTATACAGTTCGGATGGAACTGAGAAAGAAATTCGAACAGCAGACAACCAGCCATTGATTGCCGCTGAAATGCTTCTCAATGAAGATGGTACAATTTGGGTTGCAACTTCTCAAAAGGGTGTTTTTTTACTCAAGGATGATAAAGTAGTTAGGCATCTTTCGGTAAGAAATGGTCTTTCGGACAATAACTGTACTAAAATTGCAAGTGATGGAAATGGCCTGTGGATTGTTACTGATGCAGGATTTGACTACTATGAAAATAAAACCAAACGCATTAAAAATGCAGAGCTGAATTTGTGTATCAAAGGAATTACGATTAATGATATTACTATCTTTAAGGACTTTATAATCTTGGCAACAAATAAAGGAATCTATTATTTCGAAAAAAAAGTTTTAAGTCAAAGCATACTTCCTCTTTTTAATTTTACGGACTTTTTAGTAAATAATAAAAAAACAACGCCGATCGAAAGGCTTTCATTAAAATATAATGAAAACAACATTAACATCAAGTTTAAAACCATTCATTTTAAAAGTTTGGGAAATTACAGCTATCGGTACCGTCTAATTGGATTAGATGACAAATGGTACACTTCTGTTTCGGCCGTACAAAACGTCAATTTTTTAGCACTGACGCCTGGTGTTTATAAATTCCAAATAAATATAAAAATAGGCGAAAGATATACACCTATTCAAGAAATAAATTTTGAAATTCACAATCCCTTTTGGTTGCGAATTTGGTTTTTGAGCATTGTAGTTTTGTCGATAATTGCGGTAATGTATTTTATATACCGCTGGGCAGAAATCAAAACCCGTAAAGGCGAAGAGTTAAAAGAACAATTAGCACTTTCGCAACTGACGGCTTTGCGTTCTCAAATGAATCCACATTTTATTTTTAATGTATTGCATGCGGTGCAAGGTTTGATTTACTCCAATCAAAAAAGTAAAGCGAGCGATTATTTGGGCAAATTTTCCGAATTGATGCGGAAAATTTTGGATACATCCGATAAAAACGAAGTCACGATTGAAAAGGAATTCGAAACAATAGACTTGTATGTTTCCCTCGAAAAAGCCCGATTCGACAATGATTTTGAATATAAAATTACTTTTCCAGAGGGAGTGGATTTGAATAATTACACAATTCCTTCGATGATTATTCAGCCTTTTATAGAAAATGCGATCAAACATGGACTGATGCACAAAGTAGGCTTTAAAAAGTTGGACATCAAGGTCGAATTACTCGAAGATGTCTGGTGTTTTACCATTGACGACAACGGGATTGGTCGAAAAGCGTCGGAGTTTATCAATCAAAAAATTAAAAAACACATTTCTTTTGCCACAAAAGCGATAGACAACCGTGTCAAATTAATCAATAAACTTACAAACAGAGTTATTGATATTGAGGTGATTGATAAAAAATCTGTGGACTACGACGCATTGGGAACGCGTATTAAAATTTATATTCCCATTAATCACTGATAATATTTTTTAAATTACTCAAAACCTACTGAATTTTTACTTAATATAGTAATTCTAAATTATATACTAAATATACTTGTTTATGAAATCTATTATTGTAGATGACGAAGTCAATGCACGCTTAGCGCTTCGAGGAATTTTAGAAGAAAATTTTCCAAATATTGTGATTTTGGCAGAAAGCAAGGACGTGCCCTCGGCGGTAAAAGCCATTCACGAGCACAAACCGGACTTGGTATTTCTTGACATTTCGATGCCAGGGTATTCGGGGTTGGAGTTGTTAAAGTTTTTTGACGAAAGTCAAATCAACTTTAAAATCATTTTTGTAACCGCTTTTAGTGAGTATGCCATCAATGCTTTTGAGCTTTCGGCAGTGGGTTACATATTGAAACCCGTTCGGATTGACGCACTCGAAAAAGCTTTGCAGAAAGTAAAAATGGACAATGCAAATGATGTTGAAAAACTCAAAACTTTGCAAAACAATATGGAGAATCCATTGGAAAAAAGAGTGGCTTTAAATACTGGCGATGGCATCACTTTTTTGGAACTACACAATATCCTCTACTTAAAAGCAGATGGGTCCTACACCCATTTTTATACCACCGATAAACATAAAATTACGGTAGCCAAAAAGATTTCTGATTTTGAACGTCTCGAAGCGATGGGTAATTTTTTGCGAATTCACCGAAGTCATATCGTAAACTTATCTCGAATTCAAAAAATCCTTAAACAAGACGGCGGAATGGTCATTATGGAAAACGGCGAAACGCTATCGATTTCGGCAGAAAGAAAGAATAATTTGTACAATAAGTTTCAGGATTTTAAATTGTAAAATTGTAGATGTCTCAGGCGTTAAATTTTTCGTAATAAACCCATTTTTGAAGTGCTTAATTTGTTATTTTGCTAAAAATAATTGCAAATGTTTCGTTGGATATTTTTAATTGTCATCATCGTTTTCATAGAAATTTATGCCTTTCAGGCGTTTCGAACCTTGATTAAAACTAGGTGGATATTGACTGCTTATGGTCTTTTGTCTTTTGCTTTTATTGTTTACATTATGTATTCGTTCTCGCAATTTGATCGAACGGTAGGTCAAAATAAACAATCTCTTTTTACATTCGGGTTGCTTTTAATCGTTTACGTTCCTAAATTGTTGTTGATGATTTTTATGTTTGGCGAAGATTTATTCCGACTCGTCCGAGGGATTACCAATTATTTTGTCGAATACGATAATTCATCGAGTTTTATTCCCAATCGAAGGAGGTTTGTAAGTCAGATTGCTTTAGCCGTTGCAGCTATTCCATTTGCTTCTTTGATTTACGGAATTTTTGAAGGAAAGTATAATTTTAAAGTACTCAAAAATCAAATTTATTTTCCAGATTTACCAGATGCTTTTGACGGTTTTAAAATTACCCAAATTTCAGATATCCACAGCGGAAGTTTTGACAATCCTGAGAAAATTCAATACGCAATTGACTTAATAAATCAGCAAGAATCTGACTTGATTTTATTTACAGGCGATATTGTCAATACGCACGCCACCGAAATGCATCCGTGGATTGATACCTTTAAAAAGATTAAAACAACAAAATTTGGTAAATTTTCGGTGCTTGGAAATCATGATTATGGCGAGTACATCTCCTGGCCAACCAAAAAACTAAAGGACGAAAATTTTGAAGCCATCAAAGATTTGCATAACCAAATAGATTTTAAATTATTACTCAATGAACACACTTTTATTGAAAAAGACAATCAAAGGATTGCCATCGTAGGTGTAGAAAATTGGGGAAAAAACTTTAAACAAGCTGGTGATTTATTGAAAGCTTCGAACGGATTATCAAATCAGGATTTTAAAATTCTGATGAGTCACGATCCGTCACATTGGGAATATCAGGTAAAAGAAGACGAAAAACATTTTCAATTGACGCTTTCAGGACATACACACGGGATGCAGTTTGGTATTGAAATTCCAGGATTTTTTAAATGGAGTCCGGTTCAATATGTGTATAAACAATGGGCGGGATTGTATGAAAATAGAGGTCGTTATGTTTATGTAAATCGTGGTTTTGGATTTCATGCCTATCCTGGTCGAGTAGGAATTTGGCCAGAAATTACCGTTATTGAACTAAAAAAAGGAACAAGTGTAGTATAATTCGTTTAAAATAGTACATTTGTAGTACATCATTATACTAAATTTTCAATTTTATGTCAAAATTTGGAGAATTAATTAGCGCAGAAATGCCGGTTTTAATCGACTTTTATACTGAATGGAACGAGCAGTCTATTGCAATGCACGAAATTATTCGTGATGTTGCAGCGGCCTTGGGTGATAAAGCAAAAGTGATTAAAATAGACGTTGATAAAAATCAGGAGCTTGCCGATGCACTTCGCATCAAAGGCGTTCCTACTTTAATGATTTATAAATCTGGACAAATGGTGTGGCGTCAAGCAGGAGAATTGGACGCGAATTCAATTATCAATTTGGTTCAGGAGCAAATTTAAGCGGTCTCATTTCATATCCTTCTTTTTTCAAATATTCTAGAGTTAGAGGCAAAGCGTACTTTAAATTGGTAGATGCTTTCCAACTGTCGTGAAAAATGATGATGCTGCCTGGTTGTATATTTCGAAGCACATTTTGGGCACATTTCTCAGGAGAAATTTTAGTATCAAAATCAGCGCTCAAAACATCCCACATTATTATTTTGTACCCCTTTTGTTTTAAAAATTTAGTTTGCTTTCGTTTTAATTTTCCGTAAGGCGGACGAAACAGTTTTTCTGTCGAATCGGTATTTGAAGAATATTTGTTTTGTATTTTTTCACACTGATCCACGTTTTTCATAAATAATTCTGTCGAGTATTGCCATCCGTTGAGGTGATTGTAGGTATGATTTCCAACTGTGTGTCCTTGTTTTTGCAGTTCTAAGTATAAATCAGGATGTTTAGAAATATTTTTGCCAATACAAAAGAAGGTAGCTTTAGCACCGTAGTTTTTTAGCATTTCTAATGTCCAATTAGTTATTTCCTCGGTGGGACCATCGTCAAAAGTAATATAGACGATTTTTTTGGAGGTCGGAACGTTCCAAATAAAACTTCGAAAGATTTTTTTGACTAACCAATGCGTTTTTACCCAATAAAATTTCATGTGTTTGCGGTTTTCGTAAAGATAAAAAAAAGCAGTGACTCTTTAAAATCACTGCTTTTGATTATAAAAACAAAAGTTTATTCGCTGTCGCGTTTGAAGCGCGTAAACATTCGGTTGTAGGTGTTAAAAGTCGATTTGTTGGACTCATAAAAAGCAGTGTCGCCACGGTCTTTCATAACCAATAATAGGTCGCGGTATCGTTCAATATCGGTTACAATTTCAACATACATTTCGTCTTGAGCTTCCGCTCGTAGTGAGTTGTAATACTTTAGGTTCTCTTGGTATTTTCCAATCAATTGGGTTAATATTTTTCGTGCTTTTTCTTTTTCACCCAATTCATAGTATCCTGCGGCAAAAGGCTCCAACATTGTATAGTACCCAAAGTGTTCCAACGGCATTTTTTCCATCGCTAGGTCAATTATTTTCTTGGCTTTTTCTGTTTTGCCTTCGTTAATTAATTGTTCCATCAATCGAGCAAGATTTGTTCGGTACGTTATGCTGTTTTTGCGGGTTTCTGGATCGTGATAAATGGAATTACTTTCGCTATTTCCCCAATCCCATTTCATGACGATATCATACATTTTATCAGAGTCAATTTGCCCCATATCTAACGGACTTGGAGCATCGGCAACGGAGTTTTTTACCGGAACTAATTTATAAACCATACCATCCAATTGAAGGTAGTCTTTCATCCAAAGATAATCGTCGTCGCCAAAACTTCCGCCGGTAAAGTAAATTGGACGTTTCCAATTATTATTGGCTATAAGATCTAACATCATCAAACGATTTTTGTACAAAGCTTGGCCTTTGATGTCTATATCAATATACGGAACAATCGAATCATGGTATTTAGCGGATACTACTTTGCTTGAAATTACAGCTTCTTTATTGACTGAAATTCGAACTCTATTGGTAGGGTAAAAATGAATTTTTTGCCCATTCTCTAATTTAATAACTGTCCGAGGATCATCATCAGCGATAAATTTGATAAAGTCTTTTATATCCCATCGTTCTTCCGTAAGTGGTTTATGAACAGTGTAATCTAATTTATCACCCACATATTGATGGTGCGAAAATGAGATGGGTAACGGTTCGGACTCATAAGCTTTGGCTTTCATTTGATCAATGTACCAATCGGTCATAAACAAACTGGTATTGACAATTCGAACATCGGTTCTGAAATTTTCGATTTCTTGAGCATACCAAAGTGGGAATGTATCGTTATCGCCAATTGTAAATAAAATGGCGTTGGGTTCACAAGAACTCAAATAGGCTTTTGCCATTGCCAATGCTGTGTATTTTTCTGATCGATTATGGTCATCCCAATTCTCGGAAGCCATCAAAACAGGAGCTACAAGTAGTGTTAATGCAATTACAACTGGTCCGGCGATTTTTGGCTGAAGCCAATTTTTAACAGTTTCATATAGTGCATATACACCGAAACCAATCCAAATTGCAAAAACGTAAAAAGAACCTACCAAAGCATAATCTCGTTCTCTTGGTTCAAATGGGCGTTCATTTAAATAAATTTTTAACGCAAATCCAGTAAATAAAAATAACGCAAGGAGTACATAAAAACCTTTTAAATCTTTGTTAGCATGGTAAATTAAACCGAGTAAACCCAAAAGAAAGGGAAGTCCATAATATAAATTTCGTCCTTTGTTGTTTACAACATCAGAGGGTAAATTATCCTGAGAACCAAGGCGACTTTCGTCAAATATTTTGATTCCCGTCATCCAGTTTCCATCTAAATTGTCATATTTACCTTGATTGTCGCTTTGTCTTCCTGCAAAATTCCAAAGTAAATACCGCATGTACATATAGCCAAACTGGTATTCAATCATGAAACTCAAATTATCGCCCATGGTTGGTTTTTCGATAATTAAATATTCGCTGTAGGTCTTTAAAAACTTGTTATAACCGTCGAGATCAATTTGGTTTTGATTAAAAGCGGTTTTAAATTCATTTACAATCTGAACCAATTCTTTTTCTTGTGCATATTCTGGATTCAATCGAAAGGCAACAGGTTTTGTGAAACTCATATAATTAGCAGCATGATCGGTACTCCACATTCTTGGTAGTACGGATTTTTGATTGTCATCACTATTTTGTAACGCATTTTTATAGTTGTTTACAATAACATATTTACCAGTTTTATAGTCGCGTTCATAATCAGGGGCTTTGTCCAAATAAGGATTTTCTGAATCAAGTCCAGCATAAACGTCCGTAAATTGAGGGCCGTAGAATAGGGGATTTACACCATATTGTTCACGATTGTAATAAGCCAGAACTTCTCGGGCATCTGATGGTTTGTTTTCGTTGATTACTACATTTGCGTTGGCACGAATAGGTAGCATCATCCAAGTAGAAAATCCAACAAATATAAATAAGACACATAACAACAAAGTATTCAATTGTATGTAGCCTTTGGCTCTCGTGTAGCGAAGTCCAAAAAAGAAAATACCAATCAACAATACCGAAACGAAAATGGTTCCAGAATTAAAAGGCAGACCTAAATTGTTTACCATAAATACCTCCGATTGACCGAAAAAACCCATCGTAAGCGGAAGTAATAATTTAAAAATAAAAAGCAAGACAGAAATTACAACAACATTCGCAATGATAAAATTAGTAATAGTTACTGTTTTATAATGTTTAAAATAATACAAAAATCCAATTGAAGGGATAGTAAGCAATGCCATAAAATGCACGCCAAACGAAAGTCCAATTACCAAAGAAATAATTAAAAGCCAACGATTGCCTTTGGGTTTATCCATGTCTTGTTCCCAGCGTAAACCTAGCCAAAACAATACAGAAATCAACAAAGTTGCCATTGCATACACTTCTGCTTCAACTGCATTGTACCAAAAACTATCTGAAAATGTAAAGGCCAATGAGGCTACAAAAGAGCTTCCTAAAACGGCAACAGAATTATTTTTGTCAACTGTTGAAAATTGAGAAATAAATTTAGTCAGTAATATGGACGTGGACCAAAACATGAAGAGTACGGTAAAGGCACTTGAAAAAACAGACATCATATTGACCATATAAGCCACTTGCGAATCGTCTAAGGCAAACATTGCAAAAAAAGCACCTATCATTTGATATAAAGGCGCTCCTGGAGGATGGCCAACTTCTAATTTGGCGGCAGTCGAAATATATTCTCCACAATCCCAGAAGCTTAGTGTAGGCTCAACCGTTAGTGTATAAGTTACAAGTGCTATTGCAAATGTGAGCCACCCCATAATTGTATTCCACTTTTTGAAGTTAAATTCCGTCATAATAGTATGCGATTTTTGTTTTAAATTTCAATTACAAAGAAAATGTTTTTTTGCTTAATGAAATGATAAAAATAATTTTTTAATTTTTTTTGCTAAAAAGTTTGGTTGATTCCTTTTTTGTCTTAAATTTGCACTCGCAATAAGCAAGCTGGTCTATGGTGTAATGGTAACACAACTGTTTTTGGTGCAGTCTTTCTAGGTTCGAGTCCTAGTAGACCAACTTTTAAAAGCCTATAAAATGTTGAATTTCAACAAATTATAGACTTTTTTATTTTAACTTACTTCTCGTATTGGCTGGTTTCGTATACTATTTATATTTTCTCTTCCTTAAAATGTTTCTGTTTTTCGTTTCCAATAATTTTTTTTTGAAATACCCTGTGTGTTTGTATTCAGCTAATCTGTTGTTCATAAAGTCTCTTTTATAATTTTTACAATTAACTAAAGTATTGATTATTAAAATATAACAGATTTTTTTTATCTTAGTTTTAAATAAAGATCTTGTATGAGGTTGAAGAAATATGAGCCAAGTTAGTCTGGTTTTGCCAATTTCGACTCCAATCTTTGTTCAATCAATAAAACAAATCAAAACTAAAAGTATGGAAACAAAGTATGGATTTACTAAAATGAGTTTGTTCGAATTCGAAAAGTGGATAGGTCAAGTACGCGTGGGGAGAACAGTTTTGAAAATACAACAGCACCATACGTTCATTCCGAGTTACATTCACTTTAATGGTTCCAATCATTTTGAAAGACAACTGGCCATGAAAAATCACCATATCAATCAAAACGGTTGGCAAGATATCGGACAGCATTTTACCATATTTCCCGATGGAATAATCGTTACAGGAAGAAGCCTTGAAAATTCGCCAGCTTGTATTTTAAATCAAAATGCAAATGCCATCTGCATCGAAAATTTTGGCAATTTTGATAGTGGAGGCGATGTAATGACAATTGAGCAACAAAGCTGTATAATTGCTGTTACAGCTTCAATTTGCAAGAGATTTAACTTAATGCCTGATTCCAATAATATTGTATACCACCATTGGTTTAGGTTGGATAATGGACACCGCAATAATGGCAGTGGAAGCAATAAATCCTGTCCAGGATCTAATTTTTTTGGAGGTAATAAAGTGGTTAATTTCAATTTGAATTTTTTGCCATTGGTGGAAGCTAAAATCAATAGTGGGCAGATAAAATTAGATACTACGGCAGTTTTGAAATATGTTTCGGTTGCCACTGATGAGCTAAACATTCGTGTACTACCAACTTCATCAAGTGCAAAAGCAACTGATCGATCCAGTGTAAAAAGAGGAGCTGTTTTGAGGGTGTATCAGGAACAGAATAACTGGTTTAAAATTTCCAATTCTCTTTCGCATTGGGTTTCCGGTCGTTATACAAGTGAGGTCAAAAGAGCTACTGTTACTGCTACAAGCTTAAATGTGCGAACAGGTCCGGGAAAAAATTACCCTAAAACGGCAAGTGTTTCAAAGGGCGAAGAAGTATTTGTTTACGATGAGCAAAAAGATTGGAGCAAAATAGGTTCGGAAGATAAATGGGTAAGTAAACAATTTTTGAAATACGATTAAATCATTTTGTTCAAAGGTAATGTGGTCAAAAATAGTTGGTAATTTTTCAATTTAAATTAATTATATTACCGCATCAAACTGAAGAGGACATTGGCTCTGCTGAGGAGCAACCAATTAGCAATAAGTTTGACACATATACGAAAAATGAGGCAGTGTAAAAACTGCCTTTTTTATTACATTTTTTGGTATGTTTTATGGCTAAAAAAACCTACCTGTTAATCTGATTTTTATAGTACAAATACC
>NZ_JBIPPD010000348.1:0-14318 GCF_044368625.1 Flavobacterium sp.
CAATCTAAAAAAATATTTATTCACTGAAGCCGAAGTGCTGGACATTGTAAATTATCAAAGAAAACACGTTAACGTTATGTTTGCCACTCAAGTGTGGTGGATAATAGAAAGTAAAATTAATAATATGTAAAGGATGAAAGAAATACTAGACGAACCAATAAAGAAAATCCGAGTAGTTCACTTAGAAAAAGACGAAGTGCTGCACGTTGTACCCTACGCTCCAGAAAGCAAAGAGGATTTAACATTTAAACAAGTAACCGATGCGACTGGATTAACACGCTCACAAATTTACACCGCTATAAACAAAGGCGAATTGCTTAGAGCTAACGGAACAGGAATTAAAAAGATTACGAAAGAAAGTTTTGAAAATTATATTAAATTAAATAGATGATGGAAGGTTCAAAAGAGTACTTTTTAAAAATGACTGAGCAATTTTACAACCAACTAGGTAATGATGAGAAAATTTATCTTAACCATTTAGGATTGCAAGTTAAACAAATTCCAAATAAAGAGGATTTGGAAGATGAGAACTATAAAAAAGTTAGAAAACATCGCATTGATGCTTGGAATGAAGAGCAAGAATATTTGTTTAAAAAAAGGAATAAGTAGTTTTTATTTCTTATATTTACAAATCTTTAATAATTAAATATCTTATCTTATGAAACAAATCGCAACAGCGTTGCTAAACGCACAAGGGGAAATGAGTAACCCAAAAAAAGGTGCTACAAATCCATTCTTTAAATCTAAATATGCGGACTTAAACGCAATTAGAGAGGCTGTAATACCAGTATTAAACTCACACGGTATTAGTGTACTTCAACCGATAGTACACTTTGAAAATAAGAACTTTGTTAAAACAATTTTACTTCACGAAAGTGGGGAAATGCTTGAAAGTTTAACTGAAATAATCTACAACAAACAAAACGATGCACAAGCGCAAGGTAGCGGAATAAGCTACGCAAGAAGATACGCTTTGCAGTCATTTGTTTGCGTTGGAGCAGATGACGATGACGGACAAAAAGCAGTACAATCAAAACCAAAAGCGACTACTGAAATACTTAAAAAAGCTAAAGATGGCGGTTTTACAATTGAGCAAGTCAAAGCAAAGTATGAAGTAACAAAAGAACAAGAAACACAATTTATTAATCTTTAAATATTAAAAATATGCAAATTGAAATAGTTGAACAACTAAGTTATGGTGCTGGAGCAATAGAAAGCACAATAGAATTTGAAAATAAAGTTAACAGACAATTATCCGAATTTAAAGACTTGGAAATAGAAGTAATTGGAGTTGATTTTGTCGTACAAAATAACAAATTAAAAGCATTTATTAAAATTAACAAATAAATATTAAAAAAATGGCAGTTAAAACATCTTTTTACGGAAGCATAGACTTCTCAAAACTATTAGAACAAGCGAAAGCTGGTAACAAAGCATTTACCAAAAACGAAAACGGAAAAATTTATTTAAACGTTAGAGTTTGGGTAAATGATGAAAAAGACAATTACGGAAACGATGCCTCTTTTCAATCAAACTTTAAAGGAGCGACAAAAGAGGATAGGTTTTATTTTGGGAACTTAAAAGAAAGCGTTGCTGTTGAAGAGCCTTTAACATCAAACGATATTCCTGATGCTGGGGATTTACCATTTTAACATAATTCCCACCCCGAATTATTTTGTAGTTCGGGTTTTTTTTGTATATTTGCCAATAACCCGAAAGGGATTTTTTTATATATTAACTTGTAAATTTTTTTACACAATGACTAAATTCGAAGCAACAAACAGGGTTAAGCGAAAACTAAACTTTGAAACACAGGAAATGATTTGTAAATCGATAGGAATAACAAGACCTACGCTTGCAACAAGATTAAAAAAAAGCAATTGGAAAGTTTCAGAAATCTACGCAATTGAAAAACTATGAGTAAAATTTCACTATATCCCGAAGGAAAACCTAATAAAGAGGGTAAACTTGCGCCAGCAGTAATTCCATTCACAAACATTGATTTTGATGAGTATTTAGATAAAATCAAAGATGGGGAGTTTCAAGATGAGGTTTTAGCTTATCGAACTGGTAAGATTGAAAAATTAAAATTAAGAGGCGTTACACCAAGCGGTGTTTTCTCTTATCGTAATTCTAAATCATTAACTCAGCACTCGGGTTTTATTGCAATTGATATTGACACTAAAGACCAAGTTCGAAGTGATTTTTCAGAACTTAGAAATGAACTTCAAAAAGATAACTATACCTATGCTTTACACGACTCGGTTTCAGGTGGTGGTGGCACCGTTGTTTATGTTAAGATAGTTGGAGAAAAACATTATGAATCATTTTTAGCACTTGAAAAATACTATTTTGATAATTACAAAATAATCATTGACAAGAGTTGTAAAAACGTTGACCGTTATCGTTTTGTTTCCTACGACCCTGAAACATACATAAACCGAAAGTCAAAAACTTGGAAAACTTATTTAAAGAAAACGCAAATTGAACCTAAACAAACTTACGTTTTTTCAGATAACGATTTAGAACACGTTTTCCAACAAATAAGCGACAGAGGTATAGACCTAACAAGTGATTACCACGATTGGTATAAAATCGGTGGCGCATTGCAAAATTACTATACTGGTCAAAAAGGTTTAGATTTATTTCACTTAGTTTCTCAAAACTCACCAAAATACGACAGTAAGGCGGTTGACGATTTATACAAAGTAATTGAAAAAAGAAGTGCTGATAAAATAGCTACTATTGGTACTTTTTTATGGATTTGCAAAACGGCTGGAATTGATATAAAGACCAAACGAACTGAGCATATTGAAAGGGTTGCTAAACTAAGAAGAAAGTCAGTTGGAACTTCAGGAGGCGCAAAGTCGAATGAAGAAGCAAAAAAAGACACTATTAAAACCTTAGAAATTGAAAACATTTCAGGAGAAGATGTTACTAATATTGTCAATCAAGTTTTTTCACTTCCCGAGCAAGATTTAAAAACAAAGTCTAACGATGTACTCGCAGACCTAAAAGCATTTTTAAAAACCTTTGATTTAAAGTTTAATGAAATTACTAGAAACTACGAACTGAATGGCGAGCCAATGACCGACCGTGATTATAATTCGTTGTTTATAAAAGCAATTGAGCAAGTTGATGAACGTATTACAAAAGACCGTTTATTCTCTTTAATTGATTCTGAAAACACACCGAGTTACTCGCCATTTGCTGAATTTATAAATAAGTACAAACATTTACAACCAAGTGGTAATTTTGAAAAGTTATGCAACGCAATTAAGTATAAGCAATATACTTACGCTAATGGTACCAAACAAGAGGTAACCGAGTATATCGAAATATTTTTAAAGAAATGGCTTTTAGGAATTATTAGCAGTATGCACGGAACTTACTCAATTTTGATTTTAGTATTAACTGGAGGACAACGTGCTGGTAAAACTAAATTTTTTCGTAATCTTTTACCTGATGACCTTATGAGTTTTTACGCCGAAAGTAAATTGGACGAGGGAAAAGATAGTGAAATTTTAATGACCAAAAAGTTAATCATTTTAGATGACGAGTTCGGAGGTAAAAGCAAACAAGATGCTAAAAGATTAAAAGAGCTTTCATCAAAGCAATGGTTTAACCTTAGAAGACCTTTTGGACGTACAAGTGAAGATTTGCGAAGATTGGCTGTTCTTTGTGGTACCTCAAACGATGAAGAAATTATTAACGACCCAACAGGAAATAGAAGAATTATTCCAGTTAATGTTATCGACATTGACCACGAAAAAATAGAAGAAATTAATAAAATTGATTTGTTTATTGAAATTTACCACGAATGGGTAAATGACAAAGAAGGTTTTATGTTGACAAAAGACGATATTGAAATTTTGAATAATTGCACTTCTTTAAATGAGCAACCAAGCCCTGAAGAGGAAATGATTTTAAAATACTTTATTCCAGCGACTGGTTTAAGTGGTAATTGTTCTTTTTTAACTAATACTGAAATTAAGGCTTATATTGAAGAAAAACACCACACAATAAGGTTAAATTCATATAAGTTAGGATTGACTTTGAAGAAGTTAGGATTTGAAAAGCAAAGCAAAAAAATAAACGGAATTAAAAAATTAGTGTATAATTTAGAAATGATTTTATAGCTCAGGTGGTACCCCTTGAGGTAAGGGGGGGGTACCTCCGACAAAGCCACGTGGTTGTTGACTTTATTAGCAATGGTGGTATAGGTTCATAGGTAAAAATAAATTTATACATATAAGACTATATAATATTTGTATTTACTATTTTTTATTATTGTTTATCCAAACTCTGTAAAGTACCCTACCACCCCTACCCCCTACCACCGCAAAAAAATATAAATAACTGATTATGATTGAATTAAGAAAATACCAAACGATTTTACCGTTTTACCGTTTTATGTTACTTTTTTTATTATATTTGCATAAGTTTAATTTTTAAAAATATTTATATGGAAATTTGGAAAGAAGCAAAAGGATTTGAAAACCATTATGAAGTTAGTAATTTTGGTAGAGTTCGTAGAAAAAAATGTGCTACACACTATAAAGACGGTAGAATTGCGTTTTTTTCAGAAACTATTTTAAAGCCATCTATAAATAAAAAAGGATATTTAAGGGTTTATTTAAGTGTAAATTCAAAAAAAATCACTAAGTCAATACACAGAATTGTTGCTGAAACTTTTATTGAAAATCCTGAAAATAAAAAAACAGTAAATCATATTGATTGCAATAAAGAAAATAATCATGTTGATAATTTAGAGTGGGCAACAAATACAGAAAATATGAGGCATGCATTTGAAAATGGAGTTTTTAAAGAAAGAGATAAAACTTCTATTTATAATATAAAACACATGAGAAATAAATTATGATTAATTTAAGAGAATATCAATTAAAATCAATTAGCGCCCTTAGGAATAATATAAAGTCAGGTTTTAAAAAACTTATTTTATGTGCTCCAACGGGCGCTGGTTAAGGCAAAACTGTAATGTTTTCATATATGGCTATGAATGCAGTCAATAAACAAAAAAAAGTTTTAATTTTATCAAATAGGCTGGAATTATTGTTGCAGTCAGGTGGTACTTTGGAGAAATTTGGAATAAAACCATTAGAGATAAAGCCTAATAAAAAAATAAAAAACTTGAATGGTATTTTGTACGTAGGTATGAGCCAAACAATTAAAAGGAGAATTAATGATGAAATGTATAAGCGATTTATTTCAGAATTAGATTTATTGATAATTGACGAAGCGCATCACCAAGACCATAATTTTATAATGCAGCACATCGCAGAAAAAACAATCGTTATAGGAGCAACCGCAACGCCACACCGAGAAGGAAATCAAGTTAGTTTGGATTTGTTTTATAAAGATATAGTTGAAGTAACAACAATAAGCGAACTTATTGATTTAGGATTTCTTTCAAAACCTCATACATTTGGCGTAAAAGTAGATTTAAGCAAAGTAAAAACCAAAGGCGGTGAATATGACCAAGACCAAGTTGCAAAAGTTTATGACGAAGTTAAAATGTATCACGGTGTTTATGAGAATTACACCAAAATAACACCAAACAAAAAAGGTATTATCTTTGCTTCAAATATTGCGAGTTCAATACAATTAGTTCAGGATTTTAAAAACAAAGGATTACCGATTGAACATATTGACGGAACCACACCAGCACCCGAAAGAAAGCGTATTTTAGAATGGTTTAAAGAAACACCAAACGCACTTATTTCAAACGTTGGAATTTTAAATGCTGGATTTGATGAGCCAAATATAGAAGTAGTTATTTTGTATCGAGCGACTAAATCAATTTCTTTATTTCTACAAATGTGCGGACGTGGTTCAAGAGTAACAGAAAGTAAAAAAGACTTTACTATTTTAGATTTTGGAAACAATGTACAACGACACGGATTTTGGGAGCAAGAACGGCAATGGTTGCTAAAAAAGAAAAAGAAAATAGAAGGAGTTGCACCAGTAAAAGATTGTCCTGAATGTTTTGCAATTATACCGGCACGAACTATGGAATGTCCTGAATGCAATTATATTTTTCAAAAGTCAGAGCGTGAAGAAGAAGATGAGTTAATTGTTGAGTTATCAAAACTATCATACCAACAAATTAAAGACGAAGTTAAAACTGCTGATTTTAAACGTTTGGAGCAAATTGCAAAAGCGAAAGGATATAAGAAAAACTGGATTTATTTTCACTTAAAGACAGAGAAAGATTTAATTGACTACGCAGCCTACAAAGGCTACCATCAGAACTGGGTAAATTATCAACTAGAACAAAGAGAAAAAAATGCAATCAGAAATTAAACTACAAAGCACTTGCTTTTTATGGTTCCATAACACTTACCCAAACGAAAGGGGTTTATTGTGTTATAACTTAAATAACTCGGCAAACAAAATACAAGGCAACCAAAACAAAGCACTTGGATTAATTAAAGGGCGTTCCGATATGGTTTACTACAAAAATGGCAAAGCTATAATGATAGAATTTAAAACCGAAACAGGAACGCAAAAGCCTGAGCAAAAAGACTGGGAAGAAATCATAACAAAGCAAGGTTTCGAATATCACATAATCCGCTCCTTTGAGCAATTTCAGCAACTAATATGGCAAAACATAAACCAACCAAACGCACAATAACGTATCCAATAGAGCAGAAAATAAAAGACTTAAACGAGTTGATTGTAAAAGACATAACCAACCCTAAAATTACCCAGCTTCGGGCGGAGATTGATTATTTTATGTATGGCATCAAATAACAAATGGTTAAAATTTAAAAAAAAGTAAATATTATTATAAAGTTTATAAAATTTAATTATATATTTGCATATCGATTAAAGGTACTGGAACTACCTCGAAAAAAAACATTTAATAGCCTTATTTCAAAAATACGAGTTCCAGTCGTATGAGTAGAAGTAAGGCATTTTTAATTTATATTATTATGGAATATGAAAATTTTTTAGAAACAAAACGTAAAACTTTTATCGAAAGTGGTTTTGAACTTAAAGATTCTGAATTAAATCCAATGTTAAAAGACTTTCAAAAGTTTGGGGTTAAAGTAGCTTTAAAAAAAGGGAGATTTGCATTCTTTTTTGATTGTGGCTTAGGTAAGACATTTTGTCAATTAGAATGGTCAAGACAAGTAAGTAAAAAGACAAAAAAGAAAGTATTAATACTTGCACCTTTAGCTATTGTTGAACAAACGAAAGACGAGGCAATAAAATTTGGTATTGATGTTGATGTTTTTGATATTACGAATTATGACCAGTTGAAAAATATTGATACTTCTATTTATAGCGGTGTTGTTTTAGATGAAAGTTCAATTTTAAAAGGTCGTGACGGTAAAATGTCAAGTTTGATTATTGAAACATTTAAAAGAACTCCTTATAAACTTTGTTGCACCGCTACACCATCTCCAAATGACCATATGGAGCTAGGTCAACATTCAGAGTTTTTAGGCGGAATGAGTTATTTAGAAATATTAGCTATGTATTTTGTTCACGATGGGGGAGAAACTTCAAAATGGCGATTAAGAAAACACGCTAAAGATAACTTTTGGAAATATGTCGCCACTTGGTCTATGGCTATTGATAATCCTGCAACTTTAGGATTTAATGGCGATGGCTATTTTTTACCTGAAATAGAATATATAGAGCATATTATACCAGTTGATAATTTAACAGAAACATTATTTGGAGACGTAGCAGTTTCGGCTACTGATTTGCATAAAGATTTAAATAGAAGTTTTGATTTAAGAATTGAAAAAACATTAGAACTTGTTAACTCAAATGATAATCAATGGATTGTTTGGGGGTTAAAAAATCAAGAAACCGATACATTAGCAAAATTGATTCCAAACTCTATCAATGTTCAAGGTTCAGATAGTCCAGAATACAAAGCAAAACATTTAAATGGATTTGCCAAAAAAGAATTTAAAACATTAATTACAAAAACTTCTATTGCATCATTTGGTATGAATTATCAACAATGTAATCAAATGGTGTTTATGTCTTACGATTTTAAATTTGAGGCGTTTTATCAAGCAGTTAGACGTTGCTATCGTTTCGGTCAAAAGAATAAAGTAGTAGTACACATTTTAATTCCTGAAAGTCAAACAAATGTAAGAAGTGCTATTTTAGAAAAACAACAAAGGCATAAAGAAATGATTTCAGAAATGGCTAAATATTCAGCAGAAACAAATTATAAAAGTGCAAAATCAAAAGTAAAAATTATGAATAAAGAAATTAAAACAAATGACTATCATTTAATAAATGGGGATTGTGTTCAAGAAACATCAAAGTTGCCTGATAATTGTGCAGACTTAATTGTATTTAGTCCCCCATTTGCTGAATTATATGTATATTCAGATAAAGAGGAAGATATGGGTAATGTAAGCGATTATAAGCAATTTGAGCAACATTTTAAATACTTAATACCACAACTAAAAAGAACTTTAAAAAGCGGTCGTATATGTGCCGTTCATTGTATGGATTTACCAATACAAAAAGGTAAAGAGGGATATATTGGATTGCGTGATTTTAGCGGAATGTTAATTGATTGGTTTCAAAACGAGGGTTTTATTTATCATTCTAAAGTTACCATTTGGAAAAACCCAGTTACTGAAATGCAACGCACAAAAGCATTAGGATTGCTTCATAAAACAATTAAAAAAGATAGCGTTATGACTAGAGTAGGTATTCCTGATTATGTTTTGTTTTTTAGAAACGAGGGCGAAAACGAAACGCCAATAACACATCAGGATACAGACAGTTCAAAATTAGATTATTTGCCAGTTGATTTATGGCAAAAATACGCATCGCCAGTGTGGTATGATATTGATTATTCAAGAACTTTGCAATACCGCTCAGGACGTGATGGAAATGATGAAAAACATATTTGTCCTTTGCAATTAGACACTATTGAAAGAATTTTGCATTTATACTCTAACGAAGGAGAAACAGTACTAAGTCCATTTGGTGGTATTGGTTCAGAGGGTTTTTCAGCAATTAAAATGAATAGAAAATCAATATCTATTGAATTAAAAGAAAGTTACTTTAAAATAAACGAAGCTAATCATAAATCAATAGTAGAAGAAAAAAACAGTACATTAACATTATTCTAAAATGACAACTCAAGACAAAATAACCCACATAGTAATTAATTCAGAATTACTTTTAAACCGACTTCAAGACTCGGTTGCTGAAAAAATTTTTAAGCAAGCATTAAAAAACAAAGCTAAAAATTTCATCGAAGAACTTAAAACAGTTGAGCACGATTGGTACGATAAGTTTTTTGACCATAAAGAAGATAGTACTTGCGATGTTTACGACGTTTACAGCGATTTTATAAACGAAATAGCAACAGTTCCTATTTACGAGATGGGAAACATAATCCACATCATTAAAGCGTACAGAAAAGACCGTAAAAGCATTGAGGGAATTGTAAATAAAATTAATAGGTAGTTATTTAGAATTTGTTTAAATTGATAAGAAACTTTAAAAAAGTATTAAAAAAGTTTTTTTATTCGGAATGTAGTAGTATATTTGTACTCAGCAATAAAGCAAAACAATTTAATAAATAGAAATTATGAGAACTGCAAAAGATTTAAAAATAGGAGATACATTTAAAAAACAAGGTTTTTTATTTACAATAGCTACAATAGAAAATGATAAACAAAAAAACGGAGTTGAATATGTGAATATAACTTGCTACACAAACAATAACAAAGTAGCAGATAGTAGTTTTAATTTTAAACTAACAACTAAAATTTAACTAATGAGAGGAAGAAAAGCAATTGACCCGAGTGAGAAAAAAACACTCATTCGGGTATTTGTAAAACAGAAAGTAATTGACGCTTTTACAAAAGAAGAACTGGAACAACAAACAAACGATTTTATAACCAAACTTCAAAACGATGCATTAGATAAGTGTGTTGGGGAGGTTTTAAAGATAGAGAGTGATGGCAAAACAAAACGACACTAAGTTTCACGAGTTATTTTTAATGTTAAGAGATGAAGATGATTATTTTCCAAAAGAAGATAGAAAAGAACTACTTAACTTAATAAAAGACTTATACAATGAGCACATAGAATTAGTAGAGAATAAAAATGATAAAGGTAAGTACGGAATAAGATATAAAACCATACACGATGATTCTAAGTATTCAGATACTTCGGAAATATTTTTTAGGTTAAAAAGTATTAGAGATAAGGTTTTTGATGATTGGCAAAATGGACTTTATTGGGATAACATATTTGAACAAGAATTAGAGTTTAGACTGCCCAGTCCAAATTTTCATGGAGCAATTAAGATTTTTAGAGAAGGTAAAGAAATTTATGAAGAAAAATAAAATTAAACATTATGAAAATTAGTCAACTACCACCAGAAATAAAAGAAAAAGCGATTGCTTATAGAGAAAAATTTAATCCTACTAGCACAACAGACTATTTACACAGTGCTTTCCCTTGGGAAAAACCAGACACAGAAGAAGGTTTTGATTATTGGAACGAATGGTACAACAAACCATACGACCTAAAACACCAACTCCAGCAATTAAGCACGCAATACCCGAACGATTTAGAATTTGGAGCGCAAGTAAGAAAATTAATTAGTGAGTTATGAAAGCACAGGATTTACGAATTGGGAATTTGGTAAAAACGCCAAGAGGTATAAAATCAATAAACGGTTTAGGATTTAAAGATACGGTTGTTAGTTCAAAAGATTATTATGCAACTTTTAATAATTTGCACGAAGGATATTTTTTAGACCATTGCGAACCAATACCACTAACCGAAGAGATACTTCTGAAGTGTGGGTTTGAATTCGTGAGAAATAACGATGAACCTTTCTATCAATTAATTAAAAACGGGATAGTATTTAATTCTGATTATTTAAGTGTGGAGGATAGTATTGATTGTGCATTTAACATTGGAAATAATCTATTAAAATTTAAGTACCTACATCAGCTACAGAATATTTTTTTCACACTAACAAACGAAGAACTAACCATTAATTTATTAACCAAAAACAAATAATCATGATACTAAGCAAAGAAATACAGGAAAAAGCAGTAAATGAGTATTTACAAAACAACTCAGTTGAAAAAACCCAAGCTTTTATTGACGGAATGAATAAAGTTTTTGAACTAATCATTCCAAAAGAAGAACCTAAACAAGGTACAATGTCAGAAGCTATTAAACAAGTTATTAATAACCAATTAAAACAAGAAACTCTTGAAGAAGTTGCTAAATCACACGCAATCTATGAATTAGAAAATAACTATAAACCAACAAAAGAAAGTTTTAAGTTAGCTTGTAAAAGAAGTTTTATACAAGGCGCAAAGCAACAAGAACAAATCAACTGCGAGTTATCGGAGTTGTTGGAGCAGAGAAATGAAATGTTGGCGATGTTGGAAAATGCAACCGAAATACCTGCTTTAGATATGGATGCATTAAGACCTGATATGATACAACTAATCAAAAAAGTAAAAGACAATGGATAAGCTAACAACCAAACAACTAATCTATAAACTAATAGAACACTATCAATTTGGAATAAATAATTTGCCGATGGAAGATTGGGATGAATTTTTATTAAAAAACGATTTGTTTAGTGGTATTTGTAGTTGTGCTATTGAAAAGTTTGATGTTGACATTTATAAATCTGATTGGATAAAAATACTAACTAATAGCGAAGGAATTATTTGTGGTTACCCTCGTTTTGTACCCCGAGAAAAAGCACTTGAATATTTACAAATCCGTCTTGATGCATTAAAAAGAATAGACTTAAAAACTTTGAAAAATGAATAAAATAATCAAAATAATCGCTATAGCTTTAAAAATAGCTTTAATAGGATTTATAACCTCTACAATATTAGAAAATATAAACCCAAATGTTGGTTTTTTTGAGCAGAATTGGAAAGTATGGGTGTTATTATATTTACCTTTATTTATGGGTTACGATAACCTAATATCATTAATTTTTAATAGTAGTAAAGATGAATAAAATAAAATTACCATCGATGGTGGAGTACCTAACCCTAACCCCTAAATTCGCTAAGGAATTTGGGTTGATTTAAAACACAACATCTATGGAAAATAAAACACCGATGCAAGAAGCTATTGATAAAATAAAAGAAATTAGCAATAATGAAAATATTACTGGATTTTCAAAAAGAGCTTATTCTGTTTGTTTAGATGTATTAGAACCGCTCCTCGAAAAAGAAAAAGAACTTTTAATTGATTTTCATTGTGAAGGTCAAAATATAGAAGAAAGTTGCGGAGTTTCAGATGCACAAGACTACTACAACGAAAAATTTAATAAAAATGGAAAATAACCTCCTAACCTCAGAAACAGCAATAGGTTTTTATTTAGTAATTGCTATTGCATTGCTTTATGTTTTATTCGACAAAAAAGAAAAAAGAATTTGGCACGAACCGAACGAAATCCCAAAATCAGAAAAAGGGTGTAACGTTAGCAAAGATATTGTTATATTTGACATTAAAACGCAAAAATATTACGAAGGCTATTTCGATAATGAACGCCAAAGATACTACACTTTTAGACACAGTCTAGTGTTGGGTAGGTTTCGATGGAGGTATTTGTAGGGTTCAAATGTTCCCATTATCAATAAGGGGAACAAATATTAAACAACTGATTAACAATAAAATAAAACACTTAAAAACAACAATAATGGAATATAATGGCTATTTTATTTATCCTGATAAAACAGGATATGCACCAAAAGAAGATAAATATAGTTTCTTTTTAGATGATGGAGAAATGTATTGCGGTAGTGGAGAAAGTATAGAAGATTGTCAAAAGCAAATTGATGAATTATGAATTTTGGAACACCACAAGAAATGTATGATGATGACGAAAATCAAAAAGATAACGAAAATAAAAGTTTTGGATGCTTCGTTATAATACTTTTAATTATTTTAATCGTAATAATAGTGCATAATGAAAACAGTTAATAGTATAAGTGGTGGCAAAACTTCGGCTTACATTGCAAAACATTACCCAGCAGATATAAATATTTTTTCATTGGTTAGAATTGAAGATAAAGAATGTTTGTGGATGGAGGGTAAAGACGAAAAAACCAGACAAATAATTTCAGATAGAATTGGAAAAGAATTTATAGGAACTGCCGAAATGGATGATATAATTTATACTATTTTAGATTTAGAGCAGTTTCTTGGAACTGAAATAAAAATAATATCAGGTAAAAGTTTTGAAGAAATAATTTCAGATAGAGGTAATTATTTGCCGAATAAAATGGTTAGGTATTGCACAAGTGAAATGAAATTTTTTCCAATATTTAACTACTTGAAAGATTTAGAAGTTTTGCCAGTTGAAATGAGAATAGGATACAGGCCAAATGAAACAGATAGAGCCGAAAGAATGTCTTTAAAAGCGGTAAATGGATTTGAGCAAGTTGAAACAATTATTGGACGTTCTAAAAATGACAAAAGAAATAAATTAGGAATGATTGATTATCGAGTAGTTAAATTCCCTTTAATTGAAGAAAACATAACTAAAGACATTATCTACAATTATTGGAATGACAAACCTATAAGATTTGCATACAGAAACAATTGTGTAATGTGTATAAATCGTCAACCATTAATGATTTCTCATATGACTACTAAAGACATTAGAAAAATTGAATGGGCAAACAGAATTGAGAAAAAGACTGGAAATACTTTTTTATCAGATGCATCAATGTCAACTATATTAAAATTTTCAGTACAAGGAAATTTATTTAATGATGATGATTTCTCGGATTGTGATTCTGGCAATTGTGAATTATAGCATTGTACATAACTATTCACCACACGCAATAAAACGCAAAAAACTTATTATTCGTGGTAGTTTCCATTTTGGAAATAACCAGTAAAAAAAATAAAAAAAATGAGTAATTAAAGAATATCTTGAGGAAATTCAAACGTTATTTCGGTTATACTATAACGTTTTGTGGCTTTATTTCAGTAGCGGAAAAGTAAAAAAACATCTTTCGGTTATACCTAAAGTTTATAAATACACAATAATTTTAGATTAAAGACTGAAACCGCTATTGAATAAAACCACTGTTAGCACTTGTTTTTATTACTATTTACAAATTTTAACATTTTTTTTTGTAATTTAATTAGGTTTATACAAATATTAATTATTATCTTTGTAAAAGAATTAAGGAAGTCATATTGACAGCAAATTCAAAAACAGATTATTATGGTTTCAGCAGATTTCAAGAATTACGTTTTAAATCACTCTTCAAGTGAAAGTTTTTTGTACAACAACAGAA
>NZ_JBIPPD010000255.1:0-4037 GCF_044368625.1 Flavobacterium sp.
GTTTATAAGCTAAATCGCAGATATTTTGGTGAGAAAATCTTCGATAGACTAGTGATAGCAAGTATTACAGGAGTATGATTAAAAACGGATATGCATAAACTTTACAATATATTTGACAAAAAAATCCAAAAATGATCAAATTACATTACCTATATGCCTTTTTATTTATTTGTTCGTTTAACTTTTCTTTCGCGCAAAATGACTGTGTAGATGCCATAGTCGTATGCGGAAATACGGGCTTTGATGGTTTGAGTGCAACCGGTGTTGGAATTCCAGAAATAAGTAATTCGTGTGGAAGCGAAGAAAACAACAGTATATGGTTAAAAATCACAATTGATCAAGGCGGCACATTGGGTTTTGTACTTACTCCAGAAAATCCGAGTATCACAGTTGATTTCGATTTTTTTATTTTTGGACCTAATGTTACGTGTGGAAATATTGGTCAAGCCATTCGATGCAGCACGACCAATCCGCAAGCGTCTGGCGCCCTGAACAATACCACCGGATTAAGCGAAACTGCTACAGAAGCGACTGAAGGACCTGGAGCTCAAGGCACAAATTTTGTACAGTGGTTGACCGTAAATAATAACGATACCTATTTTTTAGTGATTGATAGACCAATTGGAACGAGTAACTTTTCACTAGCTTGGACAGGAACAGCTACCTTTAAGGAGTCCCCAGTATTTGATATTCCATCAGGTACAGTTATTGATATAGAAGAATGCGACACCGATGCAGTTGACGATGAGATAACCGTTTTTAATTTATCACAAAATACGCCATTAGTAATTGGAAGTCAAACAAACGTTGGGGTAAGCTACCATTTGAATTCCAATGACGCATTGACTGCTGAAAATCCGATTTTAAATGCGAGTGCTTTTACCAATACTACAAATCCGCAAACTATTTACGCCCGAATTACAGACACCAATACAGGCTGTTTCAGCACTACTGAATTTACTTTAAATGTAATCAATAGTGTTGTTATTCCTGGTGAAATTTTTGAGATTTGCGATACGAATGCCGATGGCGACGACACAAATGGATTGAGTACGTTTAATTTAGCGGATGCTACGGCAACTCTTATGGGAAGTCAAGACATTTCGAATTTGACCATTGATTATTATGAATCCAATGCCGATGCGCTTGCCAATGTAAATCCCTATCCCAATACGTTTACCAACAGTACACCGAACGAGGAAAAAGCATTTATAAAAGTTACCACTCCCGATAACTGTTTTAAAATAAAGGAAATAACATTAAAAGTGAATCCGCTTCCTGAAGTTGTAACTACATCATTAGTGCAATGTGATCCAGGTTTTATGCCCGACGGAATAACATTGTTCAATTTATCGGAATCCATTTCTGCATTAACAAATGACGATACAAACCTGTCGGTGGCTTTCTTTTTTAACGGAAATGCGATTGCATCTGAGTATACAAATGTTTCCAATCCACAACAAATACAAGCTTTAATAACCAATTTAACTACGGGTTGTTCGAGTACGAGTACTGTTAATTTGAGTGTAAATTTGGTGAATCCAACAGTAACTATACCGCCTGTTTGTGATGCTGAAAATAGTGAAGATGGCTTTGCTTCTTTTGATTTAAATACAGCTGATTTGGTTTTAACCCCTTCGCAAACCGTTGCATATTACGAAACCTTGGAAGACGCTTTATTGGAACAAAACGAAATTCTAACTATTGATGATTATACGAATTTAACGGCTTATGAATCTATTATTTATTTCCGAATCGAAGAACAAAATAGTTGTAATGGTATCGGTACTTTAAATTTAAAGGTAAATCGATTGCCCAATCTTTTGAAAACCCAAGAGAAAGACTATTATGTTTGTGAAAACTTGCCTTTGAAATTTGTCACGATTGACGCACGTCTTTTGGAAGGTAATCCTGACGATTATACCTACGAATGGTTTAGGGACAATGCAGTACTTGCTCAAAACACCTACAGTATTCAAGTCAACGAACCTGGCAATTATTCAGTAATAGTTACAAATGTTGAAGGTTGTACGAAAACTAGAGTCATTACAGTATTGAACTCGAGTTACGCCATCATAGATGTTGTAAATGTGGTAGATGCCACAACGGGAACAAATAGCATTGAGATTATTATAAATCCGTCAAGTATTGGAAATTATGTATATGCTTTAGATGATGAAGATGGTTTTTATCAGTCATCCAATAAATTTGACAATGTTTCCACGGGATTTCATACCGTTTACATTAAAGATATCAACGGTTGTGGTGTGGTTCAAAAAGTAGTAGCAATTATAGGTGCGCCGAAATTCTTTACACCGAACAACGATGGTTTTAACGATAGGTGGAAAATTGAAGGAATAAGTCAGTTTTTTAGTCCGTCGACAATAACATATATTTATGACCGTTACGGAAAATTTTTGCACAAAATCTTTGCATTAGACGACGGGTGGGACGGCACTTATAACGGAGTTTTACTTCCTGCCGATGATTATTGGTATGTAATTAATTTAGAAGACGGCAGAATTGTTAAAGGACATTTTTCTTTGAAACGATAAAAAAGTTCCTCGATTTCAACAATAATTCGTAATAATTCTGCTACTATATCCTAAGAAAATGTATTGAAGGAAATTGAATTCACAGACAGAAGAAAAATATTTAAGTGTCTGATATAAATTTTAAACTCAAAATTTTTCATTTTTTTTCTATGAAAGTGTAAAAATAAAAGTTAAAAACTGTTGAACATAGTAAAAACTAATACTCTCAAAAGTTTATTGAAATTGTTCAATAAACTTTTTTCCTTATCGAAAACACAAAAAAAAATATTTTCAAAAACTCTATCAAAGTGGATCAACACTAAAAGTTGTGGGAAAAAATTAAGTTTGGATATCTGTGTTGTAAAATTAAATACAGCAACTTACCAAGTTATTATTGCCAGAAATAATAGTGAAATACTTTGAACTGATTTCTTAAAAAAAAGGAGAACAAATACTTCATCTTTATCAAAGAGAAATTAATTCGATACCTAAAGAATATCGGCAATGCAAATTAAGTTCAAAAGGATTCTTTGACGAGATTACTCTTCAAGATTTTCCTATTCGAGGGCATCAGGTATACCTTACATTACTGGAAGAAGATGGCTAAATGAATACACCGAAAAAGTAGTTTTTAATCCTGAAACTTCGGGAGGAATTTAGTAGCAGACGGGACTCGTGTAATACAGGAGTTCGCGTCTTTTTTAAAAGAGATCAATAGATTCCACGCCAAGTGATTGTAATGCTATCGCTTCTTTCTGCGGAGTTAGCGGTAAAAATTTACAATACCAATACAAAGAATTCTTAAGTGATTTTAAATCTTGGAATCAAATAAAACACGCAAAATAATGGTTACTTTTTCCTAAAAACATAGGCAAGCGTTTATCAATAGACGAGACTTCCTTAGCCAATGGTGAACTTTATACCATTTTAACCAATAAAACCGCTAAAGGCAAAGCAGGTACTATAGTAGCTATGGTTGCTGGGACAAAAGCTGATACAGTAATTGCAATTATATAAAAAATTCCGCTCAAGCAACGAAACCTAGTCGATGAAATCACACTGGATGTGGCAGGAAATATGGGATTAATTGCCAAGAAATGTTTTCCAAATGCAACGCGTGTTACAGATCGATTCCACGTTCAAAAACTAGCCACAGAAGCTTTACAAGAAATCAGAATCAAATACCGGTAGCGTACCATAGACCAAGAAAATAATGCTATTGAAGCAACTAAGAAAAGTAAAAAAAGGTTCGAGCCGGAAGTTCTATATAATGGAGACACTCTTAAACAATTGCTGGCCAGAAGTCAATATTTCTTATACAAAAACAACTCAAAATAGTCGAAAAGCCAACTAGAACGAGCAAATTTATCATTTGAATTCATTGCTATCCGAAAGTTTTGACGATTTTAGAAATAAGCATTGTAACTGCCTATAAACAGGTCAATATTTCAACTTTATGCTGAAAATAAGTCAGAACTGAATTCTAATTGCGGTTGAGATCTT
>NZ_JBIPPD010000069.1:0-14140 GCF_044368625.1 Flavobacterium sp.
TTGGTGTAATTAGAAGATTTTTTCCAAAGAAAACTGATTTACGAAATGTAACTAATGAAAAAATTAAACAAGTAGAATTATCAATTAATAACAGACCTATTAGAAAATTCAATTATCTTAGTCCAATAGAAACTCTAAATAATAAGTTTGTTGCACTTATGAATTGAACACAGCAAACAATTTAACATGAAAAAACTAATCAAAAATCTTGTATTTGCTATGTCTGTAAGTCTACTTTTTATTTCTTGTAGTAATGACGAGACCGAAGTTGCAGTCGAAACACTTAACGCACAGAAGGACGCTAATAAAATTGCAGAAATTTTAAATTCAGGAGCTCAGGGGATTCCTTTCCCTGAGGGTAGCAAAGTATTTAAAATTTCAGAAGATGAATTTGAAATACGTTTACCAGAAGATGTATTTTTTTTAGTATCTGTATTAGAATCAAATAATAACAAAAGTAATATATCCCTTGAAATTGCAGACATTAGTGTGACTTGCACATGTAGTAAAGGAAAAGGTTGTTCCCCTGTAAAAGTTAAGGGTGAATATTATTGTGTAATGAACAGAGGTTGTTCTACATGTTCGATGTCTGTTTCAACAACTGGAAAAAAACAAAATATTACTATTTTGGGCATTATCGATTATAGTGCGGGAGTAAGTTTTATTTCCGAAGTTAAAAGTCCTTTAACCTCACCACAAGACAAAATAATTTCTAAAACTAGTTCAGAGCAATTTTTAAACAAGCCAGAAGTTAAAAAAGCACTTTTAGAATTTTATTCTGTTATATATGACAACAAGATTCCAAATTTCATTTTGGAAAACCAAGATGCACCACAAGGCTACTCTTATTCAAAAGTTAATTTGTTCGGTAATGAGATTATGATTCCTGTAAAATCTAATTCAATTTCAAAAAGTTTGAGAATTGCCTCTATTGAAGAGGCTAGTGCTGTAAGTTGTACGTGTGCAAAAGGTAAAGGCTCTGGTTGCGTTAAAAAATCTTTTATGGGTGCAAAATACTGTGATGCAGGCTCGTGCACAGTATGCACTTTGAGTGAATAAGTGAAAGGTTATTTTATTCTGAAAGTGAATTTCATAAATTATGGAGTTCACTTTTTTACATAATAGCAAACTCATTATTGTAGATCAGTTGTTTAAATTAAAACATACCTGTTAAGTTTACAAAATAATTTTAGATATTAATTAGACATACCGTACAGTATATGATGCTTTTTACCATATAGTAATTCGCGAAATGAGTATGCCGAAATGAGTAAAAGACCACTAAAAACAAAAGAAAAACAGTTATAAACAAAAAAATGTTTATAAGCCTTTTGATTATGTAATAAATTTATATCTTTGCACTCCGATTCTCGAATGCTTGGAAAGGACAAATTGTTGTTGCTATGAAAAAGATGAATGAATATTTAATACCATTCGTAGGATTAAAATTAGGAAAACACCAGTTTGAGTATCAAATTGATAAATCTTTTTTTGATCATTTTGAATACGACGATTTTGAAAACGCCAACATTCAAGTGGATTTGGTTTTGGAAAAGAAAAGCTTGATGCTGGAATTGCATTTTAAACACACTGGAACCGTTTATGTCCCTTGTGATTTAACAGGCGAAATGTTTGATTTGCCCATTCAAGGAAGTGGAAATGTGGTGGTTCAATTTGGAGATGAGTTCAATAATGAAAACGAAGAATTATTGATTTTGCCACACGGTGAACACCAAGTTGATGTATCACAATACATTTATGAGATGATTGCTTTGTCGGTGCCACTAAAAAGGGTGCATCCAGGCGTACAAGATGGTACTTTGAAATCTGCCGCTTTAGAAAAGTTGAGCGAACTAGAGGTTACCGAAGTGAAAGAAGAAGTTGAGGAAGAAAAGGAAATAGACCCACGTTGGGACAAATTAAAACAACTATTAACGGATAAATAATATAGTAAAATGGCACATCCTAAAAGAAAAATCTCGAAAACAAGAAGAGATAAGAGAAGAACGCATTATAAAGCTACTGCAGCTCAAATTGCGACATGTCCAATCACTGGAGAAGCACATTTGTACCACAGAGCTTACTGGCACGAAGGTAAAATGTACTACAGAGGACAAGTAGTAATTGATAAGTCATCAGTTGCTCTTGCATAATACCTTTTTGAAGGTAAAATCTAAACTCTCCAATGTGAGAGTTTTTTTGTTGCTTAAAATTTAGTGTTAAATTACTGCGAGTAAAATATTTAGGTTTAGAAATTTTTTTGTAATTTCAACGACTTTTCTGTTTGAATTTAGCAGAGAATAAACTTACAACCCTATGAGTACAATTACAGCCGCAATTACTGCTGTCGGAGGCTATGTTCCTGATTTCGTTTTGACCAATAAATTATTGGAAACAATGGTAGATACCAATGATGAATGGATTACCTCACGAACAGGAATTAAGGAGCGAAGAATTTTAAAAGACGATCATTTAGGCACCTCATATCTTGCCATTCGAGCTGCTGAAGACCTCATTACCAAAGGAAATATCAATCCGTTGGAAATTGATTTGGTTCTTGTAGCGTCTACAACACCTGATATGCCCGTTGCCGCCACTGCGGTTTATGTGGCTACACAAATTGGCGCTACAAACGCATTTGCTTACGATTTGCAAGCCGCTTGTTCGGGTTTTTTATATGCCATGTCCACCGCGGATGCTTTCATTAAATCAGGAAAATATAAAAAAGTTTTAATCATTGGCGCCGATAAAATGTCGTCCATTATTGATTATACCGATCGTGCCACTTGTATCATTTTTGGTGATGGAGCTGGTGCGGTACTTTTTGAACCCAATTATGAAGGATTGGGCATTCAAGATGAATACTTGAGAAGCGATGGAATTGGTCGCGAATTTTTAAAAATCGATGCTGGCGGTTCTCTACTTCCTGCTTCAGCTGAAACGGTTGCCAATCGTCAGCATTATGTTTTTCAAGACGGAAAAACGGTTTACAAATACGCCGTTTCTGGAATGGCTGATGTAAGTGAGAAAATTTTGCAAAGAAATAACCTTACCAATGCTGATGTGGACTGGTTAATTGCACACCAAGCCAACAAAAGAATTATTGATGCTACGGCTAGCCGAATAGGTTTAGAAGACGAAAAAGTATTGGTCAATATTCATAAATACGGAAATACTACTTCGGGAACTTTGCCCTTATTACTTTTTGATTTTGAGAAAAAATTTAAAAAAGGAGATAATTTAATTTTCGCTGCATTTGGAGGCGGATTCACTTGGGGTTCGATTTATCTTAAATGGGCTTATTAAAAACAAACAAACTATAACTAAAAATACGAATTATGGAGTTAAAAGAAATTCAAAACCTAATCAAATTTGTAGCAGCTACAGGTGTTGCAGAAGTAAAATTAGAAATTGATAATGTAAAGATTACCATCAAAACAACTCTTGAAGGATCTACACCAGAGATTACGTATCTGCAACAAGCACCAATGCAACAATCGTTGCCACAAGCTGCGGCTACTACTTTGGCTCCTGCAGCACCTCAAGCTGCAGCAGCTCCAGTAGCGGTAGACGAATCTTCAAAGTACATTACAATCAAATCTCCAATCATTGGAACTTTTTACAGAAAACCATCACCAGACAAACCAATGTTTGTAGAAGTAGGTTCTTCAATCGGAAAAGGAGATGTTCTATGCGTGATTGAAGCTATGAAATTGTTCAACGAAATCGAATCAGAAGTTTCTGGTAAAATCGTGAAAGTATTAGTAGATGATATGTCTCCTGTAGAATACGATCAGCCATTATTTTTAGTAGATCCATCTTAAGAATTTTAGATTTTAGATTTGTGATTTAGGATTTCCAAATATGGAAGTGCCGAAGTATAAATTTTCTAATTTTCAAATTGTCTAATTATCTAATTAAAAGAGATGTTTAAAAAAATATTAGTTGCCAATAGAGGTGAGATTGCCCTTCGTATCATTAGAACATGTCGCGAAATGGGAATCAAAACCGTTGCGGTATATTCTACAGCAGATGCAGAAAGTTTGCACGTGAAATTTGCAGACGAAGCGGTTTGTATCGGACCACCACCAAGTAATTTATCCTACTTGAAAATGTCTAATATCATTGCAGCTGCAGAAATTACCAATGCCGATGCCATACATCCAGGCTACGGATTTTTATCTGAAAATGCTAAGTTTTCGAAGATTTGTCAAGAACACGGGATTAAATTTATTGGTGCTTCGCCAGAAATGATTGACCGTATGGGAGACAAGGCTTCTGCCAAATCAACGATGATTGAAGCTGGTGTACCTTGTGTACCTGGATCAGAAGGGATTTTAGATTCGTATGAAGATGCCGTTAAAGTAGCCAAAGAAATTGGATATCCAGTTATGATGAAAGCTACTGCCGGAGGTGGTGGTAAAGGAATGCGGGCCATTTGGAAAGAGGAAGACCTTCATAAAGCTTGGGAAAGTGCCCGTCAAGAAGCCGCTGCTGCTTTTGGAAACGACGGAATGTACATGGAAAAACTTATCGAAGAACCACGTCACATCGAAATTCAAGTAGTTGGCGATTCGTACGGAAAAGCATGCCACCTTTCGGAAAGAGATTGTTCCGTTCAACGTCGTCACCAAAAACTGACAGAAGAAACGCCTTCGCCTTTTATGACGGATGAATTACGTCAGAAAATGGGAGATGCAGCCGTTAAAGCAGCTGAATATATTAAATATGAAGGAGCTGGAACGGTAGAGTTTTTAGTTGACAAGCACCGTAATTTCTACTTCATGGAAATGAATACGCGAATTCAAGTAGAGCATCCAATAACCGAACAAGTTATTGATTACGATTTGATTCGAGAACAAATCATGGTAGCCGCTGGAATACCGATTTCAGGTAAAAATTATTTCCCACAACTACACTCTATTGAATGCAGAATTAACGCCGAAGATCCCTACAACGATTTCCGTCCCTCTCCAGGAAAAATCACAAATTTGCATACTCCAGGAGGTCACGGTGTTCGTTTAGACACACACGTTTACTCGGGCTATTCGATTCCACCAAATTACGATTCGATGATTGCTAAGCTGATTACTACAGCCCAAACCCGTCAAGAAGCCATCAACAAAATGAAACGCGCTTTGGATGAATTTGTCATCGAAGGAATCAAAACCACTATTCCATTTCACCGCCAATTGATGGATGAACCGGCTTACGTGGAAGGAAATTACACCACCGCTTTTATGGATACTTTCAAAATGAAGGAACCTAAAGAATAATTTAAAAACACTAATTTTAAAAATGCCTTGCACTTGTGTAAGGCATTTTTTTTTCAATAGTGTGTATTTTTTATACATTTTATAATTTATTGTGTAGGTTATTATACAAAATAAACAAAAGTGTTAGTTATTTAAGTATCTGAAAATCAATATATTAATTTTTTTTTATTTTGTGGCACAAATATTTCTTGGGTATAAATAATCTATTGAACATTTAAACCTCAAATCATGAAAAGATTATTTTTATCAGCGGCACTATTAGTAGGAAGTTTAACTTCATTTGCTAATACTGTAATTTCAAACTCTAATGAAACAATTACAATTGTTCAAGAAGAGTATGCCGAAATTACATCAGATAAACTTCCTGAAGCCGTACTTTCGGCAATTAAAAATTCGTATCCAGATGCAACTATTACTAAAGCGTATGTAAACGAAAAAAAGGAATTTAAAATTGAAATTTCAGTGGGAGACCAGAAGGCTACTGTTTTTGCGGATGCCAATGGCAACTGGATTAAAAAATAAGTTAGGGAAACTTATATTTTGTTTTTGTTAAAAAGAGGTTTGTTCATTCGAACCTCTTTTTTTTTGCATAGTTTTAAGAATAAAAACCTACGATAAACTTTATATTAGCGGTAAAGATTTCACCCATGCCTAGAATTTTAGTAATTGAAGATGATATTGCTTTTTGCAAACTTGTACAGAAGTTTCTGACTAAAAATGGTTATGAAATCGCTACTGCTTTTTCTGCGGCGGAAGCCAAAAGTAAGATTGCAGTTGAAAAGTTTGATTTAATTCTCACGGATTTCAGGCTGCCCGACTCTGATGGAATGATTTTATTGGCTGAATTTAAGGCCGAAATGCCCAATGTTCCCGTAATTTTAATGACGGGTTACAGTGATGTTAACACCGCTGTTAAAGCAATAAAAAACGGCGCGACAGACTATATTTCAAAACCTTTCAATCCAGATGAAGTTTTAATAGTGGTGGCAAATGCTTTAAAGAATAGTCAAAACTTGAGTGAAGCAAAAGAAGTTTCTATAAAGTCAAAATCTCAACCTAAAACGGAACTGGAAAGTGAATTTGTTATTGGAATTTCGCCAGCCTCTACAAAATTAGCCGAATACATTAAGTTAGTGAGTCCTACCGATATTTCCGTTTTGATTATCGGCGAAAGCGGAACAGGTAAAGAAGTTATTGCTCAAAAAATCCATCAAAATAGCCAGCGAAATAAGAAGGCATTCATTGCAGTAGATTGTGGAACCATCCCAAAAGACTTAGCCGCTAGTGAATTTTTTGGACACGTTAAAGGTTCATTCACGGGTGCTTTAAATGATAAGATGGGCTATTTTGAAGCAGCAAATGGCGGCACGATTTTTTTAGACGAAATTGGAAATTTGTCGTATGAAAATCAAGTGCAATTGTTGAGAGCTCTCCAAGAACGTAAAATCAAACCCGTAGGAAGTAACAAAGAAATTTCGGTTGATATTCGGATAATTACGGCTACAAACGAAGATTTGCGTGAAGCAGTAAAAAACGGTGATTTTCGTGAAGATTTGTACCATCGAATTAATGAATTATCAATCGCTTCGCCTTCTTTGAAAGAACGAAAAGAAGACTTGATGATTTTTGCCGAATTTTTTTTAGAAAAATCAAACAAGCAATTGAACCGAGACGTAATTGGTTTTTCTGACGATGTAATGCATATTTTTCAAAATTATACCTGGCCGGGAAATCTAAGAGAATTGCAAAATGTAGTGAAACGTTCTACATTATTGACCCAAGGTGATTTTATTGAAAGAAGTGTTTTGCCCTCTGAACTGTTTTTGGTCAACAGAGAAAAGGAAGAAATAGGTTTCTCACTTTCGCAAAATGAAAAAGAAGCCATCATTCAAGCTTTGGAACAAACTCAAAACAATAAATCTGAGGCTGCAAAACTACTTAAAGTTACCCGAAAAACGTTATATAACAAGCTGAAATTCTATAATTTAGAGTATTGAATCTTTTTTGAACAATTCAAAAAGCAAGGTTGTTTTTTGATTCAGTTGCGTGTTTATGGATTCAATATCATTTAAATTTAAAGATTCATTACTCATTTTATGTAACAAAACTGCAATTTCAGTAGCTTCAATTTGCTGAAACATTGGATACATTCGGTGAGAAATTTCCTTGATTTCTGCCAAATTTTTTGCGTTTATTCCTTTTCGTAAAGTCAATAGGCTTTCATGCGTATTTTTCACAAAAGCATTTAGCACTTCTTTTAAAGCTAAATCGTCATCAGGAAGAAAAGCTTTGAGTTTTACTAATGAGTAAGCTGTTTCCGAATTGGAATTTTCGCTATAGGTGAATTTAATTTCGTGGTTTTCTTGAAATAATTCGTCCAATTGCTGCAGTAATTTGGCAGGTGAATAGGGTTTTTGAACTACCGACGAAAATCCAGCTTCTTGATAAATGTCCAAATCCAAGTCCGAACGACCCGTAACCGCTAAAATGGGTTGATTTTTATAGATGTCCAATTTTTTAAGTTCTTTTGTAAAACCAAATCCGTCCATATCGGGCATTTGGATATCGGTAATTACACAATCAAAATCGAGCTTTTCTATTGCTTTCAGTGCTTTTATGGCAGAGTCAAACGAATAAACAATATGTTTTCTTTGTTTTAAAACTTCAGCTGTTAGCGCTAACAAATTGGCATCGTCATCGATAATTAGGATTTGATGTGTTTTCTTAGAATTTAGATTGTTTTCAATTTTATTTTCAGAAAAAATGGTTGCTCCCCAAACGAGCGGAAATCGAAAGGTAAACGTACTTCCTTGACCATAAACACTTTTTAGTGTTAAATTTCCATCTAAAGCCTCGGCCATTTTTCTTGCAATAGTAAGTCCTAAACCAGTTCCTCCAAAAATCTTTTCAATTCCGTCATTGGCTTGTGTAAATTCGTCAAAAATCAATTGCTGACTGTTTTCTTTAATACCTATTCCCGTATCTTGAACATTAATTTCAATGTTGTTTTTTACAATTTTTGCATTGATTTTGACACTTCCTTTTTCAGTAAATTTATAGGCATTTCCAATTAAATTGCTTAAAATTTGACGTAATCTAAAGGGATCTGAAACGATGTTTTTGTTTAATAATTCGTCAATCGTAATTTCTAATGCAATTTCTTTTTGAGCATAAACAGATTGGATACTTTTGGCTACTTCATCGATGCTAGTTGATAACGAAAATGGAATGTTTTCAACAACAATTTTACCAGCTTCAATTTTACTGAAGTCAAGTAAATCTTGGACTAATTTCGAAATATATTCAGACGAACCTTTGATGTTTTTATTAAAATGTTTTTGTTTTGCTGTCAAATCTGAATTACTCAAAAGTTCAGAGTAGCCAACGATAGTACTTAAAGGTGATTTTAAGTCGTGACTCACTGTGGAAATAAGCTGTTCGCGGTCTTTGATTAACTTTTGCGCTTTTAAATTAGCGACTTCTAGTTGTTTTTTGTACGATTCGGTTTTTGAAAAATCACTCAAAATTAAAATCGAAAAGAAAACCGTTAATATAAAACCTGCAATTGCTGCATAAGTTACGATTTGATTGGTTTTTTGTAAAGAGGCTTCTTTTTGAATATTAATTTCCGTCGTATTCCGAATGATTTCACGTTCAATAATGTTCAATATTTTACGTAATTGCTCTGAAATGGAAACTTCGTTTAGCTGTAATTTCTGCTCTTGAATCGCTAAGTATTTGTTTTTTTTGGCATTAGCACGAATCACATCGCTTAAAGCTGTTTTAGAAACTACTAACATCGAATCGAGTGCTTTTTGCGTCAGCGTATTGCTACTATCGTCAGGAATGTTTTGGTTTAATACGGCAACCATTTTTTGCAAAACGCTTCTTTGGTATTCGCCCAATTCATTAGGATTTTTTACCAAATCGTTGATCCTAAGTTTGCGTAAAGAGCCTTCCATTTGTGTAATCTTGTCCATTGCTTTTTGTACTGCTACCTCATTGTCAGCTTGTTCTTTTACGATTTTTAAATCCTTAATCGTTTTTACTTTCTTATTTAAAAGAATTTTTACAGTGTCTAATAAGGAAATCTGTTTTGGATTTTGAATGAAAGTTTTGAAGGAATCAATTTCTAACCTCAAGGAATCGGTTTGAAGTTCATAATTTTTTAAATCTATTTCTGAATTGGATTGCAAAGTCAACCTTGCATAACCTTCATTTTTATAGATGTTGGAAAGCAGGTTACTTACTTTTAAAACCTTATCATTTTCGATGGTGATAGTGGTGCCAGATTTAGAAAAAACGATATTTTCAGAATATAAAATCCATCCAACCGTTGCTACCAATGCAATTAGAGCAAGATAGCTGATGAGTACTTTGATAGGAATGTAACTTTTTTTCTCTGCCATTGAGTAAAGATAAAAAGTATTAAAAAGTTTATTTAGTATAATTTGTTAAAATGACTGCAAAAAAAATCCCGATACTAAGTCGGGATTTCATGTAATTTTTAATGGTATTAGATACTCATCTTTTTTGCTAAATCACTTGGAACGGCTGCTTTATGAACCATAATCGCGGTCGATTTCAATTTCACATATTCTTTGGTCATAAATAAATACCCTTTGTAGTCATTGGATTCTCCCCAAGAATTTTTCACAATGTAGTATTCTTTTCCGTTTTGATCTTTTGCAAGCCCTATAATGTGCATTCCGTGATCGTCAGTAGTGGAATAGTTGTCAAATTGTTTTTGACGTGCCTCATCGGTGGTTACAGGCTCTGGTTTTGGTCCGTTGAAGATGTTTGCTTTTTCGTCAGCCGTCATTTCATCAAACTTTTTATCACTCACAAATGCTACTCCATTTTTCCAGCTGAATGTTTTTTCAGAAACATCTCCAGCCCAAGCTACCGTATATCCTTTTTTCAAAGCATTGTCCACTATAGAAGTCAAATCGTTGGCTTTTACGTTATAAACTTGTTCAAACGACCAATTGTCTGGAACTAAAAGCATCCCTTTTGTGTAAAATGGGGTGGTATCAAAAGAAGAAATTTGGATATAATCGTCTGGATTAATCCCAATTACTTCTTTGGCAAATGATTGCGGTGTGTATTTTTTACCATTGTAATCAAAACTTTGCGGCACTTGACCTAAATAGGAATCGATAACGGCTGTGTAGGCTTTTTCCCAGTTTGGCGTCAGTTCTCCGTTTGGATTTTTAACAACGGCTTGCAAAATGCTTTCGGTTATTGCACCCATTTCACCAAACTTATTTTTATCGGTTCCGTAGTTCAAACCCGAATAAACCGATTGAGGTACAGCTCCGTATTTTTTATACATATTAATCACGTCATACAAAGCCCCACCGTCTCCTAAAGTTACCGCACCATGCATTCGGACGTACATTTTTCCTTTTTCGACATAAGCGTTTCGAGCCGAAAATATCTGGGAAATTTCAACGGGTTGTTTTCCCATACGGGCCATTTCTGACTCTAAAAAGGAATTAGCGGAATAACTCCAGCACGTTCCTGACGAACCCTGGTTTTTAATCGAAGTATTCTGTAAATTGATGACTTCGGTAAATTTAAACGACGCTTTACTGTTCTCGCTGGCGTTTACTTTTAGTGAGTTGACCAAATTGTCTTGGGCAATTCCCGAAATTGAGCCTGCAAATAACGTGGCTGCTAAAACAAACGGACGAAGGGAAATTTTATACATATTGTAGATATTAGATTTCCAAATTAGTGGACCAAATTCAGTAATTGTTACATAAAAAGGTGATTTTAACAGTCGGTTTTTGATCTTTGCAAAAGTGAACTTGAAAAATAATCTTTCAAAAAAGCGGTTTTTCCTTGTCATTTGTATAAGCCAAAGCGTTTCGTTTTGCACAAAAACATTCACCCGAACTTGATTGTTCGGGAGGCTTTAAATCAAGAAGTTCTTAGCTTGGTTTTGCATTTTGAGCAATTCCAGTTTTTAAGATTTATATTATTATGCTTCCTAAGTGATTTCCATATTTTTTATTGTAAACCTCAATAAGATAGCCATTATGAAGGTTTCTGCTCCAAATTAATTCAGTAGTACGAATAAAATAGCTGTACCATTTTCTTTCTCCTAAAATTTCAGGATTTAACTTACTTGTTTTAATGGCTTTCTTGATTTTAGTTTCAATTGTTGTCATATCAGTTACTGTATAAAAGAAAAAGATGATTTAAGTTTTTAACTGTATGATTTGAAGAAAATAAATCAAAGTCTAAAAAGGTATTACTTACAAGGGCTTCTGTTTTTCTATTATCTTTTTCGAGAAGTTTGTTTATACCAATAATGCAATCTTGGATATTTCCATTCAATATATATCCAACTAAAAAACCATCACAATCAGAATATTTTCCTCCAGTTAAAAAATTGTCAATACCTGTAGTTATGTATCTTCTTTTTGATCCAGAATCATTTGCTTTAAGATTTTTTGCCTCTACGAAATATTTATATTCTTCACCTTTCCAGAAAGTAGAATATCTCATATCAATTCTTGAAAATTTAGCAGCAAAGCCTTTAATTGGGATAGTATCATTTTCAAAAATATAATTCTCTAGATTCGATGAAATTTCCCATTCTTTTCTTTTTGGATTTGTATCTATATAGTTGTGAAGAATAGCAGTTATATCATTTTCATTAAAATTTAAAGAGATAGAATTATTTGAAATCGAAGTCTGGTAAGCCTCTAAAAATAAAGTTTTGCATCTTTTTTTAAACTTATTCTGAAAGTTTAGAAATATCGAAGTAGTTAAAGTTCCTGCCATTATTCTTTCATATTAAGAATTTCAACTAGCAAAGATTTACTATCTTCCATAGCAACAGTTTGGCTCCAAAATCTTCTTTGATTTGGTTTTATGATGTAAACATCATTACCATCAAAATAATTAATTTTCTTTCTAAAATAAAGATTTTTTGCTTCTTCATTCCAAAGTTTTTGATCTAATATTTTGAGTTCACTATAAATATCTTCTTTTGAAATTTCGGCTTCTTTTTCTTGATTACCAAAAGATAACTTTATCATATACAAAGGACAGTTTCTGTCTATTCTGTAATGAGTTGCCGAAACTTTTAAATCTACATCATCTAGCCAATCATTAAGTTCTTTGATTATTCTTTCAGAATAAATATCAATAGTATTAACAGGTAAAACAGCTTTAGATTTTTCTTGCTTTTCAAATAAATCTAAACTAAAATCTAATGTATCCTGAATGATAATTTGTTCGTCAACAGTAAGTTTTAAAATATCATTATAAATGATTTGGTCAATTTCTTTTTCCAAAGTTGAAACATCCATTTTTAAGCCATTCTCTTCCTCTATTTTTTTTATTGATATTATTTCGTCAATTTTTGAAGAAAGAAGTTTTGTTGTCGTTTTTTCATCAAATAAATATGGAAGGTATAGAAATTCATTTGACATAATTTGTTCTCTCTCAATTCCCCAAGAAGATGAAATTAAAAATAAAAAATACGTAGAAAATCTTGAATTGATTAGGGCTAAAATAGCTTTTTTCTCATTATCGGAAGTATTATTTATTATGTAAGCGCCACTCATACAATAAGCATTATGAGTAATTAGGGAAGCTGTAATTAATTTGTCCTTTTGTCCCTTTTTTATAGCTATATATGGAGGTATAAATAATTCTGAATCGATATTTCTATAGTATTTGTTATTAGGTTTAACTGCATCCTTTCTGGTATAATATTTTGAAATATTATTTGTCTTAACAATAAGGTTTGGAATAAAATCTTGTTTTTGAATATCTCCATTTAAACCGGTTTTAAACTCAATGTTTTTTTCTTTAAAAGATTTATTCAGATTTATATAATTTTTATCAATTTTTTCAATCAATTTGAAATCAAAATAACTTCCCCACATTGCAATTTTCCAGATTTTAGAATCTTTCTTCTCACATTCAGTTCTTGGCAAATGTTTTTCATCAGAAGAATCAATCACAATTCCTTCTAAAATATCATTTTTGATATAGGTTTTTGGAGCACAATAAGTTATGGTGTCTTTTGGGGCTATAGGAGTTTCATTTTGATAAAAAACAATGCTTATTGGTCCTACTGCTGAACCAAACAACTGGCCACCAAATTCCTCCGAAATATTTCTTAATATGGAAAAGTTGTAAATTTTTTCAACGTAATTACTAAATAGCCATTCTCTAAATTTTTGATAAGTTCCTCCAGTATTAGTTAATACTTTAGTGTTGAAGATTAAAGCAATTTTTCCTTTTGGAGCAAGCATAACTGATTTATGAAGAAACGGTATTACCATTTCTTTTGGAAATTTATTTTTATCGCAATATAATCTAATGTTTTTCTGAATCCTTTCGACATCCCTCTCTTCTGAAAGTAATTCTCCAAACGGCGGATTTCCAACAATCAAATCGAAATCCTGTAATTCTTTTATTTCAGATAAATCAGAAATAGTATCTCTCCTAAAAAGATTCTTACCTTGCTGTTTTAAAGTTGCATCTTCAGAATCATTTATTAAATAAGGAAATTGAATGGTTTTATTCCACCAACCTGTTTTTGGATCAAGATTGTCTAACAATGCTAAATATAAACTGAAAGCGGTAACTTTTATAGATTTAGGATCAAGCTCAATTCCGTAAATATTAGTTTTAAGAATATCTACTAAAACATTGAAATCATTTAGTTTTGAATGGTGTTTGTTTTCATAGCGTTTCACCAATCTTTTAAAACTTTGAACCAAAAAGATTCCAGAGCCACAACTAGGATCTAATGTTTTTAAATTATATTCAGATTCATTATTGTAAACGGGTAATTTTTCATTTAAAATTAGTTCAACTAATGACGGTGGAGTGTA
>NZ_JBIPPD010000370.1:0-44159 GCF_044368625.1 Flavobacterium sp.
CCGCAATATGACGCAGTGGTGCCGGCTTCAATGTTACACCCAGCGATCACCACGTTGCGTGCTGTCACACCTGCAAAAGCCGCTTGAATGCCCGCCCGATACGCACCCTCAACAACCGTATTTTCAATCAGTACCGTGCCGCCTGATACGGCATTTTGGCAGCCATGCCGACCGCCGCGTAGCCAGCACCCGCGTATTGTCTGGTTTGATACCGCGCTGCCGGTGTTGATCAATGATGTTGTCGGGCTGGTGCTGGTGCCGCGCACTTCGATATTTTCAATCGTGAGCTTAGCCGAGCCGGTGCTTGGAATATTGATCCCACCACCAGCTGATATAATTGCGTGCGGCGCGGTTGGGTCGGCCGGGTCGAACTCGAGGCCCGCTGCTGCGCGGATCACCAGCTCCATTGCGTAGTTGCCTGACGTAGCCAGGCCGGTACTAAGCCCGCCTGTTGTGGTGATAATCTCGCCGATATAGCGATCGCCGGCGCCGCCTGTGCGGGCGGCAAACCAAGTCTGGTAACTGGTGAAATCAGCGCCAGACCCAGACGCTCCGATCGTCTTAATTACATCAGCCATTAACGCACCGCCTCATATTCTGCACGGCACGCCATTAGCGCGGCTCTGTGCTTGTCAGCATATCCAGCCAGATTTGTTGCTCTTTGCTCAGCGCGTCCGAACAGCTCGGCGAGCACCAAGGCGTCTGTGGCGGCATTTGCGCGTGCGGCGACAGCGCCGGTATTACCGGCTTGTAACAGACGTTTGCGGGCTTCGATGGCGTCGTGCAGCCGGCCAGACAGCTCAGCGCTATGACGCTCAGCAGCGGCAAGCGCATCCCGCCGCTTTTCAGATTCAGCATGTGATTGCTCCAGTTCGGTTAGTATCTTGGCCTGATCGCGCGCTGCGGATTCAGCAGCGGCTACTTGTGCGTGGGCATCTGCCAGCATGTGGCTGTCCCAGTCGGACTGCCATTTTGAATCGACCGCATAAGCGCCAATCGCAATCCCGGCGCACCCGTAGAATACCAGCGCAATCAGCTTTGCGCGCAGGCTGATCATGTTGTGGACTCGCAAAGTGCGCGCTCCGCAGCCCGACGCCGCACCAGCCCCATAAGTTGCTTGCCGCCCGCAGTGGTCCAGCGGCTAAGTTCTTTGCATGCGCCTGGCGCGTCCCCCGCGTTTAGTTTCTTTGCCATAGTCGACTCGCAAAACTTTCGGATGCCGACATTATACGCGAAAGAAACGAAAGCTGCTTTCTGGCCGGTTGTCATTTCTGTTTTTACGCACCGCATGACGCCCTCAGCATGCGCAGCCAGATCGTATTCCAGCAGTGAGTCGCATTCCTCTTTAGTGTACGGCCGGCCGAGCTGGGCGGTTAGCGTATGCCCGGCGCAGGCTGTCACAATGCCGACCGGGTCTTTATAGCCGCGCAGTACCATGCCCTCGAATTCTGGCACGAATGCGCCTAAGGCTGTGGCGGCCGCCGCGCCTACCAGTGCGATCAACTTACCTTTAGCCATGTTCAACCTCCACCGGAACGAGCGCGCGGAATTGCTCTTGACTGTCGAAGCGGTACCGGTAGACCTCCAAGTCAGGAACGCCGGCGAACCCGTGCGACGGGCTGGCAGGCGTTACCAAGTAGCTGTCAGCGCCTTCAATCGGCTGCAGGCTGTCAACGTGCCAGCCGGGAAGCGCCAATTCATTTTCATACAGCGTGCCGAGTTCTTTAATGTCCATTCGTTGCGCTCCGCATTGATTCGACTACCTCGCCAAAGGTGCCGACAAAGATATATACCCTGAAGTGATACGAGCCGGACGGGTTTGCGTACCGGTAAACCGTGTTCCACTTTACCACTCTTTCCGGCGTGAACCTCCATCGCCCATACCCTGCGGTCGGCCAAGCGGCTTGCGGCAATTCTGGCGACCAAGCGCCCATAGCGTGCTGCCCGTCTGGCGTTGTAAAAATAACCGGCAGCGACTGCTCGCCAGGACCATCTGATAACGCGCCAATCGACTGCGTGACCGGGTTGTAAGTCCAGAATACTGAGAAATTCTCAGGCATGTAGCCGGTCAGCACCTCGAAGGTCGCGGAGCTGTGCGATTCGTTAGCCGGCGCATTGAACTGCACTGAGTATTCAATCTTGTTGTCTGCCAGCACAGTAACACGCTTGTTCAGTGTGTGCTGGCTGATATATGCGCCGCTAACTGGACGCCAAAATGCCATCTGCGAATAAGTTGCCAGCGTGTCAGTGGTGCGCCAAGATGCGATCAGCCGGCTAGTTGACCGCGACGGGTTCACGCCGTCAAGCTCTGAGCCTGCCTCGGTCGGGTTGAACGCCTCGCCCAGCCCACTGAACGAACTGGCGCTCTGCAGCTGCCTGCCGTGGTCGTAGTCGTCTACATACTCAACGCCTCGAAGAGTTACGCTGCACACCGCGCCGGCGTCGTGCGTGCATGTTTTGACGGTTAGTTGTCCATTACTGATAGTGATTGCCGACGGTGGCGCTGCTGCCACACAAAACGGAATGAGTAACGCGATTAATTTAATCATGCTGTGATCGCCTGCAGTTCTGCGTTTGTTAGGCCGCGCGGGATGAAAGTGATCCTCGAAACAGTACCGTTAGCCGAGTTAGCCAGTGTGGCGGAACCCTCCCAAGGTGCGCTGCCGATTGTAGCCCTGACCATGCCGGCCGGCAATGCAATTGCGGAGCTACTAGTACCCGAAATAGCCCCGTTAACCGCCGCAGCAAAATCGCCGGACTTAACGCGCACTGCTATTTTTACCGGCGTGTCGGTTGTGTGAGGAAGGCTCAGTACCGGAGCTGCGGAACCGGAAGATCGCAAGTTAAACTGCTTACCCGCGAAGTAAATACAGTTGTCGAAAGTATTACCAAAGCCAAAAGCGACCGTGTCATCAATCCATTTACCCTGAATTATTATCGTGTACTCAGTCAGGGTGCTGGCGAGTTCTGCTAAGTTTGCGATAGTCGTGAACGCAGCAAGGCGCGTTACTTGCGCCGAGGTTGTTGGTATGTAGCTTGTCGGCGCAGGACCGGATTCTAGCTGCGCGCCCCATAAAACAACAGTCGCTGCATTCTCCGCATCTGACCGTATATTCATGCGCACGACTGCCGTATCTGCGACATACGATAACCAAACTCTAAGCCATCCGTTTTGTTGCGCTTCTACGCCGTGACCGACAAGTGCTCCGTACGTTGACGTTACGGCGCCCGTGGCCGGATTAACAACAATATGCCTACCCGCGCCAGTATCATCACGGACCATAAGGCGAGTTATGGTTCCAGCTTTAATATATACAGATTGGCAGTAAGTAGCGCCAACCGTGGCCGTTGCCGATTGATTTAAGCTGACACCATTGTTCGTTGTTAGTGTGTCGGCAGTCAAAGTCCCATCAGGTGCGGTTGTCGTGTTTGGTGCTATAGTTGCGCCCGCTTGTTTAATCCACGAAGCGTTATCAAACCCATTGGACTGCAGCAGCAAATTTGTACGCTGTTCCTCGCAAAGCAAACCAAGCGCATTGCCCGTCGCAGCATCATAAGTGATGCGCGGCGTGTTGATTGCGGCGCTGCCTACAATTGTCGGCATTTGATATGTGGCCGTACTGTTGCGCGCCGTGGTAATGGCTGTTGTCAGCGCGGTTAACTCGGGGCCGAATGCGCCATATACGTTGTGTCGGTTTGTCGCAAAGTTCAGATCCAGCGTTGCGCGTTGGAAAAGTTGGGCGACCAGATCCGTTGTTGCTTTTGATTGAACGCCGAGCAAGGCATTTACCGCAGCAGCATCAGCGCCCGCGATCACAGAACGCCCAAAGGCTGACAGGTCAGCAGCTGCCGCCGCATCCAAACCGGTAAAATAAATGATCTTGTTTGCCGCAGTGGTAACGCCCGCTAGTGCTGTCAGCGTGGCGTCTGCAGCCTGTGCGCTTAGCGCAGTTCGCGCTGCCGCGGCGTCAGCTGTGGCGATCAGGGTCCGGCCATATGCCGTCAGATCCGCAGAAGCCGCCACATCAGCGCCGGTGAAATAGATAATTTTGTTCGCAGCGGTAGTTACCCCCGCGAGGGCGGCTAAGGTCGCGTCCGATGCCTGAGCGCTCAATGCGGTGCGCGCCGCTGCTGCGTCTGCTGCGTTTATCAGCGATTTGCCGAATGTTGTTACCGCCACTGTGCTGAATGCGTTTGCACCGGTTCGCTCTACCAGGCCATTTGTCGTCAGCTCGCCGATCGCGGTCTGGTTGGCAAGTGCATTCTGGATGCGGTTGACGATATTTGGAAGCGACTCGTAGCTATTCCAGCCGATCAGCTTGTCCGTTGTGGTTGGCTGGTCCCAGTTTGCCGCCAGCGTGATGGTGCTGGTTCCGCTAACCGGAGCGGTGCCGCTGATTGCCGTAACAATGCGTCGCGTGCCCAACTGCAGCACAAAGCCCGGCACGATAAAAGAACAGTCGACATTGCCAGTTACGGATATAGTCGGGCTACCATTTGTGGCGGTTGCGCTGGCGCTTTCAATAGGGTTGACGGGATTTAGTGCCACAGGTTACTCCAGTTTGTTCTCGAATGTTCTGATACTAGCATTTCGCTGAATGTAAGTGAAATTCGGCACGCTTCCGCTAAATTCAAAAGTGCCTTCGTACTGATAGTTTTGAATCCCCGCGCCGGGTGTCTCTGACACGTTGGCCGGGAAGTTCAGAAACCATTCTGTCCGATTTAGCTCAGCGTCGTAAATACCAGCAGCGGCCACAGTAAACTCTGCAATAACGTTGCCCCACCGGTACACTGTCCCCGTTGCGTAAAGTATAACGCTGCTGTAATCGCCGCCAGTTGTGCGTCCGCGCGCAGAACCGCTGCAAGTGACTTGTATTGGCTTGCCGGCGCTATCATGGCCCAATGCACTGGCAAGCAGCTGACCGGTCGTCGTGTTACTGCTGCCCGATTTGGTCTCAATGATCTGCCCACTGAAAAAGTCGCCTTTAATAAACCCGGTGCCGTTGCGCTTAATCCAAAATAGGCCGTTTAAGTCGGTCTTTGACCCGCTACCGATCCACACCAGATACGTGCCGTCGTCGTAGATCTCTGTCCGCACGCCGCTGCCACTGTCCGTTACTAACCGGCCCTGTATGCCAGCGTTCACCATAGTGCAATCGTTCATTGTGGCGTCACGCATCACCACGTTGCCGGCGGCGTCGACATAGAACAAGCCGTTCGTTGCGTTTTTCGTTCCGGTGCCGTACCAGAATGGGAAAGGCCCGCTGCCCGACATCTCCGCACGGTAGCCGCTTGTTGCGGTTTGGAATGTGGCCGCCACAATGTCGCCGGTGTAGATCCACTTGTTGCGCCCCGTGTCCCAGTACAATTGCACAGTTCCGCCAGTGTCGCTTAGGCGTAAAGTATCCGCCCGAAATTCCAGCGTATTGGTCGCGCCGTCTGCCACGATCCCGGTGACCCGCGTAACGCCTGCCGTCGTGCTACTAACGCCCAAGAATGCCCGACCGAACGCGAACCCCTGCGCCGGGTCGAAGACAGTCTCGAGTATCACCGCGGCGCTGGCTTCGTTGCCCGGACCCGCGATTGCCGTTTTCAAACCGTTAACCGCAGTTAGTGCGCCGTTTGCCGTTGACTGCGCCCCGTTTGCAATCGTAGCAGTGGCGGCGAGGCCGGTCGTTGGGTTGTTGACCGTGTTAGTGATTGACGTTGCCGAGGACAACGCATCCTCCGCAGTCGACTGAGCTGCGCTTGCGATTGAATAGGTGGCGGCAAGGCCGGTAGACGGATTATTTACTTGGCCCTGCACGCTGCTTGCTGCGGTGGCCGCACCATCCGCCGTTGTCTTAGCAGTGTTGGCCAGCGTATAGGTAGCCGCCACGCCTGTAGTCGGATTCTTTACTGTACCCTGCAAAGCGCTGATCGCCGTGCTGTTGCCGGATACATCGCTGGCCACTTCGTTAATCTGCCCGATAATTGCCGTGTCGTCTGCTTGCAGCTGCAATATCTGACTGGCGCGTGTAGATGTTTCGGTGGCAAGGGCATCACTAACGTTTGTGATCGCCGCCTCGTTGTCGCCAACCGCAGCGGTCAGCGTCGATACTTGGCTGGCGCGCGTGCTGGTCTCTGTAGCCAATGCCGTGCTAACGGTCGTGATCGCGGCCTCGTTATCATCAACAGCGGCGGTTAGCACTGAAATGCTGGTTGCCGTGGCGCTATCGAGGTCCGCAACGGTCTGGTTTATGATGATAATGCCCGCAGCGTTGTCGTTAACCTGTGACTGCAGCTCTGTGATGTCGGCAGACACCGCGCTATCAAGATCCGCAACTGTCTGCTGCAAATTGGTGATGCTAGAAGTATTGGCTCCTACGGCTGTTGTCAGCGTGTTGATGCTGGTAGCGGTGGCGCTGGTTAGGTCTGCCACAACCTGATTTGTGGTGACGATGCTTGCGGTGTTCACGCCTATAGCCGCGCTCAGCTCTGCGGTTTCTGTCTTGCGCTGCTTTGTCTCAGTGCTTAGGTCAACGCCGGTTTCAAAGTTGCTCATTGTATTTGCAAGTATATCCAGAATAGACACTCGCGGATCTTCGCCAACTGAGTCATTTACCTCGTCGATCCGGTCTGTGATCAGCTGATTTACTTCGATAGTCGTCGGGTAATCGACCAGCGATGCGTCCACAATGTCTTGCAAGTCGCCCTGCACTTGCTCCACGACGCCCGGCAATATCTGGCCCGCGATGTCCTCGCCGATCAGGTCGATGATGTCGGTGCCATCTGCTGTCGTGGTTGCGATAGTGCTGGCCCATGATGAAGTGCCCAGCGCGTTAATCGTCCGCGCATATATCGTGTACTCGGTGGCCGGTGACAGCCCCGCAAATACCATTGAAGCGCCGCGCCCGACAATCTGCGATGTTGATCCTATAGCGAACTCGAATGTGGTTCCAAGCCCGATGCCAGCCAGCACCGGGATCGCCGTGATGTCGAAGTTTCCGACAATCGTGCTGATGCTGCTCGGTGGCACCGGTAGCGCCAGCGTGAAAGAGATTGTGGCGGCCTCTGATGGGAAGCCGATCGTGCTGATTGCGCGCACTTGGATGCTGTATGAACCCGTATCGAGCTGCGGGATCACGTAGGACTGGCCGACCGTTTCTGAGCGCTCCAGTTCAGTGGTGCCGGTGAGCAGTACGACAAGGAACCGACGCACAAAGGCATTATCCGGATAGCTCCAGGTTAGAGTGCCGCGGGTTGCCAGCGTTGGGTCTGGCGTGATGGTAAGACCGGTTGGCGCCGGAATGTTGGCCGGGTCTCCCAGATTGGTGCCGCCGATAATCTCAGAGTATTCCAGATCAGACCACGGGTATATCGCGTCGTCGTGCTGTATCGCGGTGATATTGATCAGATAGTCTTCGCGGTACTCTGTGGCAGCCACACGAAACTCTTTATTAATCCATCCGCGGTTTTCTTCGGTGATATCAATGATGTCTCCGACATCAAGCTGCAACGCTTCAGGCGTGGCAGTAAACTGCACAGACTCAGCATTGCGACTGGCTTTTACTGCCACCTCAGCAAGCTGCAGCGCTTCGGCTTTATACACTGTGTATTCAGCCGTGATCACCTTCTCGAGATTCAGCCCGTTATCTTCTGCCAGCCACTGCGCGTACAGAGGATCATCAGTGGCAGGGTAAAAGCATTCGTCCATCTCGTATTTGTTTTCGACGTTCGGGAAACGTACCACGACGCGGTTAAACCGGTCTTTAATGCCTGGCAAGGTGCTGGTAATTGAACTGACGATGTTGTCGGCGTTAAAGCTGTAAACCGGATTGCCTTCAATCTCAGTGCCAATTTTAAGCCGGCCGTCTGAGTCCGGGAAAAACCCCCGGTATGCGTTGGCGATCTCAGACACGTTATCAAACAGCGTGCGCCCGGTGTCGATGATGTTGTTATGCGTGAACCGTTTGAAGTTCACAACCTCAGCAGGCCCACCGGTGCAGGTATAAACGCCGTCAACCGTTTGGCAAATTTGCGTGTCAACTGTGGCGGTTTCGTTAGTGTCGCAGATGTTGGCAACGGCGATGATTGACGCCAGATCGATGTCAGCATCAGTCATGCCGAGGCCGTAAACTGTCGACCGCAGATAGTCGTAAAGATGCAGCGCCGGATTTTCAGTGTAGCCTGTAGCGCTATTGCGCGGATCCAGACACTTTTTGCCCTTGATTATTACCGTGATCTGCGGCTCGCCGTTCCAAATTGTGCCGTCTTTATCCTGCCGGAAAGAAAATATTGCAGTGGCCAGGCCGCGGTAATGACTTTCAGTTGCACTCCAGCGATTAAACACTGTGCCTGAAGTCAGCGGGTTTTGCTCAGGCGTACCGGTAGCCAGTTGGTAGTTGTAATAGCGCAATCCATCCTTGGTCCAGCGCGGGTCATTCCAACTCACACCGTTGAAAAAGAACTCTACGTAGCTGTCGATTTCTCCTTGACAGAATACGCAGAACACATGGTAAACCTCGTTTTCTAAACCGCCAGGCTCGTTACTGACAGCCCGGTCAACGATGATTGCGCCGACCTTGCGAGTACCGTAGACAATTGGGATCGGGTAGTCTGAGCCAATGCGCTGGATCAGCATGGCCTGCTTATCCGGCATGTCAGGCGTAAGCCACTTTTTCAGCTTACCAATCAGCAGGCCTGAAAGCGCCCCGATTGCGATGGCGATCCATCCGCCAAAGAATGAACCGACTAAACCGCCAATAACGCCGCCAGCTAACTTTTTCAGGAAACCCATTATTTACCGCCCCAGCGCAGATCGTCGCCTGCTGATTTTGAGTTAATAAAGCTCGTGCTGCTTGGATAGAAACGCTGATAACTGGCCTGAGTTGTCCGGATGCCGCGCACGGCGTCAAACTGGCTCATATAGTTTGACAGCTGCACGCCGATCCCTGCTGTCACGTCGTCGTCATCAACCGCGTATGTGTCAATTCGCATGGTAGTTGTAAGCAGTGCGCCGATCACTTGGTCGTTATCATCGCAGAGAACATGCCGCAAAATGACTTTTCTGCCGATCGGGTTGTTGGCCTGGAATAGCGCCAGAATAGACTGGTCAACAAGTGAGATCTGGAATGTGCAGGTATTAACGCGCAGTTCCTGCTCCTGCTTTACCGTGCCAGTTCCGAGAAAATTACCGCCGGCAAGAAATGTTTGACCACCAAAAACAATGTCGTGGTTTGCCGTGGTGAGTCGCACGGTACCGGCAGCCAGTTGCATTTCTACCAGCTCAGTGCGGGCACCTTCACGGATCGCTGCGAGTATTTCCGGGCTGTAATTCTTCAACCGATCACCTCAATGAATTTCAGATTGCGCGTTACCGGGATCCGGTTTCCAGTGCTGCCAAAGCCGTTGTTAGGCGCGCCAAGTTTGCAGTGCACTTGTACGTCGTTAAATTTCACAGTCTCACCAGATGCCACCACCCGGATTAAGTTTGGCTCAAAATTGACTACGTTACCGGACAAAGACGTGACGCAGTACAATTTCGTGTGACCGGCAAACTGCATGTATAACCCCGGCTCTATGCCGGTAACAGATGCCAGCGTTACCGCTCTCAGTCCGATAGCAGCGCTTGCCGCTGTGCTTTTGTCTGTTACTGGCGATTCGCCGTAAAAAGGCAGTGTGATTTGCGTCACAGTGGCCCCGCCTCGCAGACTGGTAATGTAGGCGTTTGCGGCGCGGAATTTATCAGGCAGCACCCGGCAGGTAATTTCAATTTCATAACGCTGGCCAAGTGTGCGCCGCGTCAGAAACTGCTTGCTGCGAGTGTCAGAGCTGATCAGGCTGACATTATCAGTCACTGTCAGCCCGTCAACGATAATGTCGGCATATGGAAACTGAGCCATTAAAGCGTTCTCCCTTCAGAAGCCAGGCCGATCCGAACGGCGTTTAATACAGCCTCTGGCTGTCCTGCCATTATCGCCTCAAAGTCGGCTTCCTGCGCGTAAATTGTTGGATTGTAGTTGATCACAATACTGCTGCCGCCTGCCTGCTGCATATCGCGGTTGCTGACTACTTCGCCGCCGCGGGACCCAGGTAGCAGGTATTGCCGGTTGCCTTGCTTCAGAATTTCCGGCCGGCCGTCTTCCGTTACCGGGTACATGCCGCCAGCCTGTACCGGGCCGCCGTAAAGTTTGCCACTGCCTGCGCTGTATTGCTGGCCCTGAATTTTCGCAATCTGAACCGCAGCCAAAGCGCCCACAGATGCAGCTAAGCCGACATTGAGCGGATAAGGGATCAGCGGGTTAGCCAATACGTTTGTGATGGCCAGCGCCGCGCTGATTGCTGCCTGCGCCGATGCCAGCATTTTGTACTGTTTAAATGTTTTCTCGCCGCCTTCTTTGGCGACGTCGGCCAGATTACCAAACAGGTCGCCGAAAGCACCAAGCGTTGATTGCGTCGACTGTTGCGCAAATTGCCGCCGCTTCTCCGCCCCTTCATTTGCTATCCGGGTAAGCTCAGCCTGCTTCTGGTCTTCGACAGCTATAATAGCCTCTGCTGCCTGCTCTGCAGTGATTAGCTGCAATGCCGTGTCACGCTGCAGTACCGCTATTTTTGCCTCAGCTTCCGCCGCAGCTTTTGCGGCCGGGCTTCCGTCTCCGCCAGATATAATGCCGCTGACATTGGCTTGAGCTTTGTTTTTCGCATCGATTGCGGCCAGCTCTGCCTGCAGTTCTCTGTCAAGCTCTGCGCGTGATTCTCGCTGCAATTCAAGCGCGGCTTTTCTCTGCTCGTTATTCAGTTTCAGCGCTTCTTCCAGCTGGAAGTGCTTAACAATCAGATCTTCAATCTGCTGCGGCAGCCGTTCGCCTGCTTTCAGACCCAGCGTTTGCGCTGCGGCATATTTTCTGGCGGCCAGCTCTCCATCAGTGATTTTCAGCACTGCGGCTTGCAGTTGTGCTACCAGCTGCTCTGTGGCGTTTGTTGAATCTTTCAGGCCATCTTCGAGTTTTCCGGTTACGTTAGCGCCGGCAAGTTCCTGTCCAACTCGTGCTTGCAGATTGCCGATATTTCTTAGCTCTGCTTCAGCCAGCTTTAGACGCGCCGCATATTGGCCAGCAGCCACAGCTGCGCCCTGACTTCCTTTGGCAGCCTCAGCAGAATAAGTCGATACTGCGCTGCGCAAATCGGTAACTACTTTCAGCTGCTTTTCGTATTGCGTGTTGAGCTTGCCTAATTCAGCCTGAGTAAACGCAGCCTGGCTGGCCTCGTCTATTTCTGAGTAGCGTTTTTTGATTTCTTCCAGCTGCTTCTGCATTTCCTCTGGCAGCTCTTTCATGGCGCCAGATGCATTTTTCAGGCTGGTGTAAAGCACTCCGCCAATCGCTGAGGCGATAGCAATAACGGCGCCCAGCACCGCGCCGCCTGGGCCAAATGCGCCGGCAAGCTGCGAACCTTGCTGTCCTAGAATGACAAACGCGCTTGTACCGGCCTGAGCCTGCACTGCAACGTCCTGTAATTGAAAACCCAGGTTGCCGGCAACGCCGCGCATGGAATTCATTGATCCGCTAGCAGCCTGAACTGCTGATGCGGTTTTCGTCATATTGGTATTAACTCCGGCAGATGCTGTACCTACTCCTGCCAAGTCTTTTTCCATTTTGTCAGCAGTAACGCCGATTGCCTTGCCGGCCTGAATTACGCCTGCGGTGTCGACGCTGGCTTCTATGTACACTGATCCGACTTTATCAGCCATTTATCACCCCGGCAGTTTGCCCAATCGCACCAATAATTCGCGGGCCTCGTCTTGGCTCATGCGGTTTTTTTCTTTCTCTGACAGTGGAAATTTCGCATCAAAAGCGCGCTGAAATTCGATCATGGTCATCTGCCATGCGTCAGTTAATCCAAGCCCTAAGTGCGCCACAATGACGCCGACATATTCAAGCGGATCAAACGGCTTCTGGCTTTTGCTGCTGCGGTGTTTCACCCGGTCGGCATCTGGCTCGCCGGCAATACCTGAAATCATCAATGCTTGTGCAATGCCTACCATTGCTTCGAATGTTTCAGCGCCATCAATCCAGACGGTTTCAGACAGTCCGCTCGGCAGCTGCTGCACCTCTGGCTTACCGAAAATGCCGGCCGGAAACTCTTTATCTGAGCAGCAGCAGATCACCTTTTCGCAAGCATAAAGCTCGTGCATTACCGGTGGCAGACCTTCCAGCATTCTGCATTTTGCAGAGATAACCAGCTGCACAGTTTCTGCAATATCTTCAGGCGTGCCAATTTGCTGCAGGTTATATAGCGACGGGCGCAGCGTGTAGCTTTGCCCGTCAACGTGTACGCCAATTTCACCGATTGCGGTGTTCGCCATTGGTTACGGCGCCGCAACTGCTGTAACGATTGGCGCTTGCTGGCCAGTCCATGACATTGTAAATGTCGCTTTGTCATCGTCAGGCGCAGAAAAGCTAAACTCAGTCAGCAACACGTACATTTCTTCGGTAACAGTAGCGCCGGCGGTTGGGCCTGGGCGTGTCACTTTGATCCATGCGTAAGGCTGGCCAGATGTTGGCGCGTAGAAATACGTTTCAGTTGCGACGATGTTGTACGACGTTTCAGGCAGGTAAACGCCGTCTGTGCTGCCGTCAACTGATAGGTAAGTTACCAGCGTTTCGCGCACGTTACCTTCAGAACTGCGGTTAGTGACATCTGTAGTGTCCCAGCTGCCGTTTTTCTCCAGACCTTTAGTGCCGCCTAGCAACACATAATCGTCATCAGGCGAAACCGGTTTAGGGATAACGCCATTCACTTTTGCGCGGGTGTCTTTACCCACTAAAATTTCAATTGAACAATCGCGGCCCAGAAATGCGCCCATGATTCACCTCTTAAGTATTGGATAAAATACGAATATCAAGGCTGTACGCCTTTCTGTTGTTTTGGCTGTCAAAGTACGGACCGCCTACGCCTGCGATCAGCTGAATGCCGAAAGCTGAACCTGTTTTGTACTCAGCAATCAGAAACTGCCGGACTGTCTCGCAATCGTCACGGCACTGCTTAATATCTGCTGCGGATGGATTGCCTTTGGTAAACAATAGAATTTTACAGCCGTCTTGGCTGACGTACTGGTCAGCTTGGCCGCCGTCGCCCATAGTGAGCAGTATTTTTTTCGTCAGGTCGCTGAACGGAAATGCTGCATCGTCGCGGTACGGCGCGCCAGAATAACCAGTGATGCCGGATCCGGTCAGTATGTGCTGGCGTATTGTGTCGGCTGTCATTGTCACCGGCTGAATTCCTCTTTAATTGCGCGCTGCACTTCTGGCCATGCCTCTTCTAATCCGATGTTCAGCCAATCTTGCCTGGCGCTTGGATTGTAACCGCCAGACATGCCGCTCGTCGGGTAGTTGGCCGCGCTCATTCGCATAGCTCTATCCTCTGGCGTTTGCGGCTTCCAACCATCCATCTTTCCGCCAGGCTTCGGCGAGTGCAGAGGCAGCGCGTAAGCGGCAACGAAACCGATTCGCCCAATCGTCAAGCCTTCCTGCTGCTTAATCTCTTTGAATCGACTATTCAGCAAAGCCCCGGTATCCAGCGGTACATATTCAAGGCTGCGATTCTCAATCAGCGTTAGGCCGACATACAAGCCGCGCTCAGCCGCTTTTGGCACTTTGTCGCCGACTAGCGTCTGAATGTTTTTCTTCAGCTCGTTAACGCCTTTGACCTTGTTTTTTGCCACTTTGCACCGCCAATTTATTGACTGTTCGGCGTCAAATTATTGGCTAGTTTAGCGCCGTTTCTGGCCTGTGGCAAACTTGTGCAATTCGCCTTGATTTATTCTGATTCGTGCTTTACATTGTGAGCTATGGCAAATTATATTTAATCGGTGGCTTATGACAGTCGTCAAAGTCAGAGTGAATAAAACGGGCAAGATTATCTGCGTGAAAGAGTGGCAGCATGGCTATACGGACGCGTTCGGTAATTTCTATGCCAGGTCAGAAGTTAAATTTTTGGAGTCGGAGAAGTTATGAAGGAATTAGTTATTGGAGATACGCCGGCGCAGCTCGGGCAGATTCAAGCCGCCGACGCGATGATGATCGACGGCAAGGTCGTGGCTAAGGCTGATTATCTGGCACTGACCGCGCAGGTTGCGGTGCTTAAATCGCACATTGCCAAATTTGCCGAATGCAACTCAGCGAACAAAGTCTCGTTATTGGAGATAAAAGGCAAGGAACTTTTGCTCGACACACCACCTGCCTGTCTCGCGCAGGTGCGGGCTAAGGCTGTTAAGTCCGCCATTAAGTTCTGCAATCACTACATGGCTTTCCCTGTAAATCGCGGCAATATTGCGGATAAGGTTATCGCAGTCGATGATCTGATCATCTACGCCGAGCGCATCCAGCAAGGCGGTGCAGGGTGATTACTTTCGTTTGTGCAATTGCAGAACACTTTATTGGTGCAAATTTTACAGGCTGGCTGTACGTGCTGCCTGCTTTCATGGATCTTGCGTTAATAGGTCGCGCATCAGTTATTGTGGTGAAGAAATGACAATCATCGCATGGCTGCTTTTAGGATGCGCAGTTTCCGGTATCGCGGTTTATGCGCTTGTTCAATTCTTGCCTGGTGATTAAATGAAAAACCATAACGGATTATCAGTGGCTGAGCTGCTTGGCAGCTGGCCAAAGACCATAATGCGCAGCAAGTCGAAGCAGTCTCGCGCTGTGGCAGTAGTGAGCAGCAACAAACGACCGGTGATTGTCAGTTGCGTAAATGGCAAGGTGTCAATGCGGTGGGCTGACTGATGCAAACACAAAAACACCTTCTGGCTGCAATATCTGAATGGCAGGCCCGCAACAGCACCACGGCGCTGCCAAAGCGCCTGATTGCCACTGCTGATGTGGTTCATGAGCTGCAGCGTCAGAATGCGATACCGGAGTTTTTGACGGTGGTTTATTGCGACGGCGATAAGCGGCTAAATGTTGAGTAAACTTATCAGTTAAGTGATTCGGTGAACTTATGGAATTAAAAGTTGATTTAAAAGAACTGCTGAAGTTCTGTCCGTTTGATGACGCTACGGCATTAGTCAGTTACAACAAAACTGAAATTGTAATTGCTTTTGAATGGCGAAAATCAGGCGGCGAGCATTCCAGATTGGCAAGACACCTAAATATTTTCCAAATGCAGCAATCTATTATTGGAGCTGATAAATGCTTACTTGTTGAGCTTCATAAGATGAGGTACGAAATGGAGCTTGCTAAAAACATTGATCAGCCAGTATAGGCCAGATAATCGGCCGGGCCGCGCAATGTGGTACCGGCTACAACTTTCCTGACCTGCATTGCATCGACAGGTAGTGATGATGGCACTGACGCATCAGCAGCAATCAGCTTGATGTAATCGCCAACCTTCGGATGAACACCAAGGCTGAACACGCCAGATGGCATAAACTCCTGACCGGCATTATCCCGCTGCAATTTTCCGTCAGTGATGAACTGGCATGCTGCATCGTGCGAAACGCTGTATGTGTCGCCGTATCCGTCTGATGATGGCGTTGCTGTCCAGATGATGCAGCGCGATTTGCGGAAGCGGGATGCGGCAAAGCTCATGAGTACCGCCGACCAACTGAGAAAACCTGAATATCAGACACGTTAAAAATCGCCTCGATGCACGACGCGCCCGGCATCGATTTAAGCATCATGCCCCACTGCGTACAATCCAGGCCTTTAGCCGCTGCCGGAGCTGCGTAGGAAACAGAATCGCCAGTCATTGAACGCTCAGACGTTACCTGCCCGCCGTTCATCAATGTGAGCTGGTGGCAGCAGGCGTAAATCTTAACCAGCTTTTGCTGGTCTTCTGTGGCTCCAGAGCCGGCTAGGCACGCATCAGCCGCGTCAATGGCATTAATCACCGACTGCACCACGTTGTCAGATTTGCCGGAATTGTAGAAATCGTTTACGTCGTTGACGTTAATAAGTGCGCTCATTCCTGCGGATCCTCTTTAGCTGCGCGGCGGCGCTCTTTCCAGTCCATATATTTGCCAACGGCAATAAAAAACCGCTCGACTATCAAAAGTAGAACGGCTATTGCAGATAGAAAATCCATCCAAGGAAATGCGGCGAGAATGTCGAAAATGAAGTAAACCGGGTCGACTATCCATGATGGCAAATTAGCGTGAAGCGTATCGCGGAGCTGGTAAATTGCACTTGTCCCGCCAGCATACGTCAGCACCTTGTGCTGGATCGTTTGCATGTACGCCCCGGTGTCAGTTGTTACGCTCTGAATTAAGTGCTTTACGCTCTCTCTCACGGTTATCGGCTCTGATTTGTTTAATGCGTTGCCAGCGATTATAGATTAGCCAGCCGGCGATTCCAAGGGCGAACAATTCCGACACTCTGCCGCCCTCCTTTCCAAATGAGGCAATACAGGATAAAAACATCTAATCCGTTGATAAGCCAAGGATAGCACAGGTAAAAAATCGTTTCAGTTTCAGTTAAAATAAAATCGAGCGCCGACAACCAATTAAGGCAGGCAATGCAGATCAGTGCATTACGGATATTTGATAAAAGCCTGATATTTATTGCGGCGTTGGTGGAATATAGAGCTGCTGCAAGGCAGTAGTACAGAACTGGGTTATGGCTGAATGCAGCAAAAAGCCATTCGCCAATCAAGGTAAACGCCAACACTATCAGCGCCTGCCGATTAATGAAAAAAGCCGCAACTAGTGCGGCAGTTTTCAGAACCTGAAATGCTTCAACGCTTATTAGGCTTGTTAACATTTTTTGCCGGCTTTGCTGGCTGTTTCGGTGGTTGTTGAGCTTGCGCCATTCTGCTTCCCCTCTTCTCTGATTAAATATTGAAACGATTTGACGATCAGAAGCACTACCAGATAAACGATGACCGGCAGCACATAATCCCAGTTTAGCGACTTTTCAGCGCTCCAGTCACGGGAAATAATGAAGATCTTATCTGTGGCATATCCGAAGCCCAGGATGATACCAAGAGCGATAATGACGATGTTGTGTAAGTGGTTCATACAATCTCCGTTTATTAATTTGGCCCTGAGCGCCCCGGCGGGCAAATCCGGTATGAAGGACTTTCAACCTTGGCTACACATTTGCCAGTCGGTCAGTCCGCTACAGCTGCACGGGAGGACTGCAAGCTAAAACTGCTGCTTCGATGTGATAACGAACTAAACCGCGACAACCGGCTGCAACATCCTGTCAGTCTCGCCGCGCGAAATTATCTGAGCTGGCCGGCACTGAACTCCGGCTTCGTCGGTAGGTTTACCCGCAACCCGACTGGACGCTCCAACGCCTTACGGCGCAGCGGCCCTCCCAAGGTGGATATGCGACCCAGCGCATCAGCCTGCGCATTCAGCTCATTGGTAAGGCATTCGCATTTGCACCTACACTCTTGGAATGTAGCCTGACAGGATTACAAACAGAATGCCTTACCAATAAACTGGGCGGCATCTCTGCCGCGATAAGCCGCCATTACAGCGTAAAGTGCATAACGACCTCCAACTGTCCTGCCGCCACTCTCTTTGGCTGACGGTGTAGCCGCAGTGTATTCAGCTCATTGGTTTATGTGTTTGGCGTGGCTTTGAACCACACTAGGTTGCCCAACCCTGTTCCGCACTACCACGAGGCACATGATAGCCTTCAAACACATAACCAATAAACTGATTAAAAAGCCCCGCACGATGGAACGATTGGGGCTGCTTCTAACTTCATGAAACCTATACGGGCAATATAGGATTCAGATGTGCGACAAACTAAAAGCCTACGCACACTTGCCAACCACTGTTATGCGATTAAACAATAACCGCAAACACTCACCATGTAAAGCTATTCGGCAGAAATTATTTTATTAATCCTCCGATGCCGCCTTGTTCTGCATCTGGAGCGGCATATCACATGCCGTTTGTTTCTGGATATGAACCACTCCTGGCACTCGTCGCATTGGCGCAGCTGCGCGCCACAATAGGCGCATTTACCCTTGGCTGTAACCCAGTGCTGTTTCATTCTGCGCCTACTCTGTTGGACCTAAATTGGATCAACTATACCCCCTTTACGCCGCGCGCTCTGTGCGGTGACTAAATAAGAGGCGTAAAGAAATGGCTACATTCAATGAAGACATCGTAGGCGGTCGCGGTATGGGTGGCGGCGTGTTCAGTGGTGGTGATTCCGGTGGCGTGATCATGGGCCTGCTGCTTGGTCGGCTTGGTCTGTTTGGCAATCAGGACAACAACGGCAATGGTCGCTGCGTGACGCAAGACGATCTGAACGCGCAGACGCTGGGCGACATTAAAGCGTCAATTCCATTTAACGAGGCCCAGGTGCAGCTGGCGCTGGCCGGCGCCGTTTCCGGGTTGACCACTCAGGCAAACAATAACACCCAATACATCACCGCACAGACCCAGGCGCTGGCACTCGCTCAGGCTAATTTGGCTGCATCGCTGTCACGTGATATTGCGGGCGTAGATACGAATGTGGACAGGCAATCAGCGCAGATCCAAGAAACCATCTTTCGAGATGGCGAAGCGACCCGAGCGCTGATCACATCAAACCGCATCGCGGACCTTGAGCAGCAACTGACCGTTGCGCAGCTGCGTGAATCCGAGCAGCGCGGCATTAACCGCGAAATCGTCAATACCAACACGATCACAGTGTCGATGAATCAGCAGCAGTCGCAGCAACAGCAGCAAATGCAAGCGCTGCAGTGGCAGTTAAACCAGCTGTGCGGCGCGTTTGGTCAAGTAGCACGCGCGACTAATAGCACGGTACAGGTCGGCAATACTGGCACCGTTGCCGGCGCACAAGCCGCCAATCCAACAAACGTGGTGGCTTAATATGCGTATTGAATTCGATAGCGACGATACGCTGGTGATCATGCCGGAAAACTCTGTGGAAGCGATGGCGCTGAAGTATTGGGCCAAAGAATATGCGGAGCACGGCGATAAGGTTCTGGAGGTGTCAACCGATGTTGTGCATCGACTACCCGGATCCTCCGATTAATCCTCCGCCAGAATAGCGGTAATAAAAAAGCCCCTTTCGGGGCTTTCTCTTTTGCCTGTGTCGGCTTAGGTGCGGGAGCGACCACGGCGGGCTGAGCCTTCTGCTTCTGCCGCTGGTGATTCCTCACCGGCTGAGCCTTCTGCTTCTGCTTGCGGAGTTGCCACAACCAAAATTGCCACTTTGCCAACCAGGTTCGCCGGCACATCGCCTTCGCCCTGGGTGCCAATCGGAATTTCTTTGCCGCCAGAGTATGCGCGCTTAGTGGTGTACCATTGCATGCGATACCCCTTAAAGTTTAGTGACCTGAGTCACGCCGCAATTGCCGTTTGCGTCGAATTTGATTTCGAGCGCAGCTGCTGCCATGAACTGGAACACATAGTCGTCTTCCGGGTTCAGGCGCATTTTCGGACGGCTGGTTAATGGCATACCGTTCAGGACTTCCACAACGTCACGGCGTTTGCAGACAAAGAGCATTTCGTTCACAGGCACTTTAGATGCTGGTACGAAAGTCACGTTAGCAATCTCAGAAACGCGCTGCAGGATCGTCTTGTTCGGGTACTGCGTGCTGTAGTCGGTCGCAGAAGCGTAGAACCAGTCGTTCCAGTTCAGGTATACAGTCGATGGCGTGCGGAAGTTAGCAGTGTGCTGCTTCTCCAGGCCGCCCATTACCGCATCTTTCCAATTTGCACCGGTCGCGCCGTTCAGGTCGAAACCGTGCGTATCCGTGTTGCGCTCTGGATGGTTGCGCAGGCCGTACAGCTGATCTGAGCCGACTTTGATCGTTGAATCGCCGTTCAGCGTGATGTCTTCCAGCTTTTCAGCCACTTTGCGGAAATGGTTGTTAGAACCGGCAGAAGTGTAATTGCCGCCGGCGCGCTGGATCATCAGCATTTGGCGCCAGCCCACTGACATTTGCGAGTCAATGATTGGCAACGGCGTGCCGTGGTAATCAATCACTGGCTGATCTGTTTTGGCTTTGCCGATACCGTCCAAGCTGATATTAGCCTGGCCAGAATCAGAAACAGTTTGGAAGTGATTAACCAGAACGGACAGATCGACAGCTTTTGACAGGCTTGACAGGTCGTTGAATACCGCCAACACATCGCGGGCAACTTCGATGCCGTCACGGTCCCACTGGCCCCAGGCGTCTTTAGGTACTGGGAAGGCGTTACCTACCAGCACTTCACCCGGCGCGTAAATGCTATTGAGCTGGCCGCCGAACTGCGCATTAAGCGCAATTTGCTGAGCGTTAAACGCTGAGCGCTGGGCCAGAATGTACTTTTGTTGCTGTGGTGTAAAACGTAACATTGCAGCCCCCTTATGGCTTGACGTATGGGCGGGAGATAACAACGTCCGCCAACGCGCCAGCAGCTACAGCGCCACCAGCTTGATCGAAGAAAGCAACAACAACGTTACCCGTTGCGGCTGCGGCCAGTCGGCCAGATGCTGCAATAGTCAACTCCTGACCTTGCGTATAAGTGGCTGCTGCCATCGCCCAGCGGTATTCCTGTTCAGGTTCCAGCCGGTAAGCTACGCCAGTCTCACCAGACACGTATGCGTCAGTGTCACCTTGCGCGTAGAAGTTACGGTTGGCCAGCAGACCAATGCGGCCGGCTGTAGGAGCAGTCGCCTGAGTAAATGCAGTGCCACCGATTAAAACGGCAGTACCTGGCAGCAGTGCGCCGGTAACTGGCTTGTTCAGTGTTTGCGGCTGGCGTTCAGCTGGGCCGCGATAAATTACGTTAGGCATTATTTGCGCTCCTGTGCTTCGTCGATAGCAGCGTTCATGTTGTAGCCTTCGAACTCATTACCAGGCTGAGCATTGAACTGTGGCGCGCTGCGCTGCAGGCCAAATGCCGGCACTGTAGCGGCAGCCAGTTTGTTCAGCACAGTTTCAGGCATCTGCGCCAACTCGTCTTTGGTGTAGACTGAGTTTGCCGCCATGATCTGGCCGATCACTGCGTCTTTGGCCGCTTGAGCTTGCGCCTGTGCGTTGTTTTCCAGCTGCGCCAGCTTATCGTTCAGTGGTTTAACTGCAGCGTTTACAGCAGCGGTGATTGCGTTGGTTAAGTCGGCATTAACTACCGGCTCGCCTTTTTGTTCTGGCTTCGCGGCCAGTGCGTTGGTCAGCTGCTGCGTCAATTGCTCATCAGTTGCGGTTTCGTCAACTTTCTGGCCGTTGGCTTTCAGCATGCCGATCACTTTATCGCGTGATAACATGGATGATTCCCCTGTGTTTAGTGTGTCGCGTTGGCCGCGCCCGCTTGAATTGTCGTCAATTTTCTGACGGTTTGCAAATAAATCAGTCAAAGTCTTGACGGCATTGGTGACAGTCTGCCAGACGGTTTTGCGTTTAACCTCTACCGGGTCGCCTGAAAGTTCGATTTTGCCGTCTTTCTCAAGCCAGCCAATTTGGTATGTGTTGTACTTTCCGGCGCTTTCGACTTCGAAAATGGCGCTATCTTCTGACCAGTCAACCAGCCATACGTAAGTCTGAGGCAGGCCGCCGAACCGGGTTTTAATGGCGGCATTCAGCGCATCGCGCTTGTCGTTCATGCTGCCATCCATGCCATTGATCACTTGGTCAATATTCACAACCATAGTTTCAGCGGCGTTAAACTTCATTTTCGTGGCATCGCCGCCGGCAGGTTCCTCGCCGTTCTCGAGCATGGCCAGGTGATTATACCGCTGCTCAGTTGCGACGTTGTTGACTACGTTGGTGTAAAGGCCGGTACTGACGCCGATCTCTTCCTTGTTGGTCAGGCGGTCAAAGTAATCCTGTCCATTATCCTGCGCCTGCAGCAGTGACTTTTTAATGTCGATGTCGACCATGTTCACTTTGCCGACTTTGTAGCGCTTGGTCACTACGCCGCCGCTGAATTGGTTCTGCAGTGCCTGTGGTGAGTAGGCGTCAATCGGATGGCCCTTATCATCAAACGGATGGCGCAGCGTCACAACGCAATTCACCAGGCTATCAAGCCCTTTTTCGTTTTCGTCTGCCGGGTATGTGATGCCGTTCATTACGGCGCCGTCAACGACTACCGGCACGCCAGAGATAAGGAATTTATCCGGCGTTTCTGTGATTTGCGTTTTCTTGATGTTGGTCTGGAAACTGATGTGCTGTTTCATTTTTAGCCTCGCGTCAATTTGTTGACAGTTTACGCCCTGATTTTATTTTCATCAAATGTGGATTTGTACTTGCTTTAGTTCGTGAGTGTAATTATATTTATCCAGCATCCTCATAAAGCGAATGGAGCGTTAAATATGAAAAACTTTCCCAAAACACCAAGTCCAGGCGTCGTTTACAACATCGCATATGTTGGATTGTGCTATTGGACAAAAACAACTGGATGGGTGAAATTATGATTCTATTTCAAGATCGACCAAGTTTCGAAGCGGCTTGGGATGCTACATCTTACCGTGTGATTATGGGTGGCATGGGCGACGATACAATCATGATGATCGCGGAGCTGTACGATCGCGGCTACGAACCAGATGAAGTTGTGTTTTGTGACACTGGCTCTGAATTTCCGCACACCTACAAAGTCATTGAATTTGTAAAACAGTGGATGGCAGACCGAAACTGGTCGAAGTTCACGCATCTTAAAAAATACAAACCAGATGGTACAGAATTAAAGCTGATTGAAATGGTTGAAGAACAAGGGACGTTGCCGGCAGCAGCTTTTGGTAGCAAATCCTGCAGCTTGCGCTTTAAAACAGAAACTGCTGACGTTTATTTCAATAATAACCCTGACGTACTTAAGGCAATAGGGTCCGCATACAAAGGCAGTAGATTGGATAGCCACACTGGGCAAATATTGAGGATAGTCGGGATAAACTTTGATGAGCCGGAAAGAGCTGCCAGATGGGTTCCAGAACATAAGTGGTTACAAGTATTTCCGCTATTTGACTGGGAGATTGGAGAGCGTGAATCAACAGCGGTCGAAAGAGTCGGACTTTACTACCCCGGAAAATCAAGTTGTGTAATGTGCCCGCATCTGAGCAAATCAGAACTTGAAATGCTTCAATCGGACTACCCGGAAATATTCATCAGAGTATTAAATATTGAATCTGTTTACCGCGAAACACAGATGACACCAGAAAGCTCAACTATTGGATTGTGCAGGGGAAAAACTATAGCGATGAAAATGGCTGAAAGCTTTTGCGATCCATTCGAAAACAAAAAGTGCGGAGAATGCAAATGAGCATGCCAAGGCACGTATATTTAGAAGCGTTACAACTTGCCGCAGAATACGCAAGACTTGATGAAATAAAGGTTCACAAAAGAAACTTGCGAGAAATGGACAGGATGACTGAAATAACGCGGAGACTTGAGCGAATAGAGTCGCTTTATACGTTCGACAGTGACCAAGAAGAACAGATGACATAAGTAACTATGAACTATTCAGCCAACCCAAAATAAGTCTTGCGCTGCTTAATCAGCTTTTCCTGCAATCCGGCGTCGTACATGACGCCTTTGCTGTCATACATGACTTCGAGTGAAACGCAGTAACAATTGATGCTGTTCGCGCCTTCCGCCCACCAGTCGGCCTGCTCCTGGATTGTATAGACCTTGCCGTGCCGCTCAGCGTGCCAAGGCCTGGTTGTCGGCAATAGCGCTGAGCGGTGCATAACTTTGATATCTAAATCGTACCGCTTTGCCGCTTCTTCAGTTTCCTGCTGCCGCGCTGTCCGATATGCGTTATTAACCTCAGTGCGCGCGATAGTCATTGCTCGGCTGTGCTTGATGCTGAATTGCTCTGCCATGATACCGGCCAGCGTGCGCGGTGATTTGCCGTTAATCATGGCCTCGCCGATTGCGCGGGCCAGGTCTGCGCCCAAGTCGCCGCTAAATTTGTCCATGCTGTTGAATGTGCGCTGGAACACGATTTCGATTCTGCGCCGGTACGAATCAGACAAAAGTACCTGTTCAAACGTCAGTTGGCTGGTGATGCCAATTTCATAGCCGGCCTGAACCGCCAATAAATTGACACGCCCAAGCGTGTCTGCAGCACCTGCGTCATAAGGGCTTCTAATGAAAGCGTCAAAAAACCAGCGCGGCGGCTTTGTTGGCTCGCCGGTTTCAAACCATGAATCGATGGTGTCAAGAATGAATGCTCGAACATCACGATACGGATCCAGCATGTAGGTATAAACCTCGCGATTCATCGCAAGGCTATTGCCGTCCGGCACTGTGCTGTTCGTGTGTTGCAGGTTCAGCAGATACGTTTTGATTTCTGCCGCCGCACCTTTCAGTCGCCTATTTAACTCGCGCTCAGCTCTGGCCCGGTTAGCGCTCTGCCGAGTCGGGTCTTGCTCTACTGTCAGCCGCTTGGCGTTATGGTGCAGCTTGCCGCATTCACACATTGGCCGGCGCTTCCTCTGCGTCAGCTGATTCAGCTTCAGCGTCATCAGGCAGTGTTTCGTCTGGCATCGGAAAATTATTCCTCAGCTGTTTATACCCAGCCTCTTTCCGGATCTCGTCAGTAGTGAATACCACCCCGTCACCGCCGCGGCCCTGTACGTTAACCTGCGCCATTTTAAGTGCCGCTTCAATCTTCTGACCGGCTGACGGAGCAGTTAAATCTGACCAAGCCACAACGTGACCATCTTTCGGCGCTGGCAGTGCTCCGTACATGAAGCACCAGTTCAAAAATGAGTCGATGAAATCAGTGCAGACGTTAACCCGTCGAGACTGCATCATACGCATCAGACCGGCTGTGTCTTCGTCGCCGGCCTTGACGCCTGATTGTGTGCCAACTAAAACCTTGGCCGGTATTTGCACCGATGCTGCGTATTCTTCCAGCGCCATATCCTTGTAAATTTTCGGGTCTGGCACTGTGTTATTCATTGGCTTTGCTTCAACGCCGCTCATAAATAAGACTTCGTCAAGGCCTTCTTTCATGTCTTTCAAGCTGTCATTGATGCCGGTCAATACTTCTTCGCTGATTTGTTGCCCAGGCTGCAGCGGTGTCAGAATTTGCTTGTTCGCAGCCGCCAGCCACGACGCCTCGCCGCCTGACCCGCGGATCTTGTCCCAGTCCAGCAGCGCATTGAACCCAGCCTCGTTTGCCGGCGTGCCGTAGATGCTTCCGCCCACCGCGTTTTCTGACAGAATAATTAGCCGGCTATGGTGAATCGTGAAACTTTCAGCTGCCTTGGCATCACGGTTACCGGTGCCGGTTGCTGAATACGTGTAATTTACCGGTCGATTGTAGTTTTCGCTGACTGGGTTTGTGTCGATGTCGTTTGGCTCTAACTGGCCCTCCCAAAGCGGCATCAGCTCGATTATTTGCGAGTCAGACACATTGCCAAGCGGCTTGTCCGGTGCCTGTCCATCACGCACCCGAATGAACAAAGCAGAATACCGACCAGTGCGCTGCATCCGGTCAGCGTCCCTGATGTGTCGCCATAACTTCAGGCGCTTGGCCATCTGATTAACAGTCTTTTCCCACGGCGTTTCGCTGTGGTCGTCGTCATCACCTTCGCGGACGGTCGGCGAGTCCATCCAGCACAGGTTCACCGGGATCACAATGCCGGCCTTTGCTAATCCGTTACGCTCAGCCATGTTCCAGTGCATATAAAAGTCGACCTGCATCGGGTAGCCGTAATCAAACCATGCTTTAGCGTGCTTCATGTCGGCAAACGGATCTGAACCGCCAAACCCTGAGCCGCGAAAGAATGATTCTCTCCGCTGCGCATTTAGCGCCATAGTGAGTTTGTTCAGCTGCAGCATCTGCTGATACTGCTGCGAGTTAACGCGCGGCTTGCTTGATTTGGTCATGTTTGTGGCCCCGATTGAGTTAGCGCAATTATGCGTCAGTTTATTGGCGGTGGCAATTTATCGCCGACCGGGCCGGACAAATGTTATTTCTTGGCCAATCCGGATCCGCTCAACCGCATAGCGTAGTGAATCAATGAAATGGTTAAAGTCGTCTATAGGTTTGTTGGTCGGCTTGTTGGTCTTCTTATCGATAGCCCAGCTGTAGTTGTAAAATTCAGTCATAAACTCAACCAGGTGCGAGTTGACGATTATTTCGTATTCAAGCAGGAAGTCTATGCCGGCATTAACTGAGTCTGGCCCCTTCTGAGCTGGCGATACATTGACGCCTTTCGCCCTGATGTAGTCGATTGATTTCGGCTCTGAACTGTCTGCAGTGGTCGTGTGCTTATGTGCCAGCATCGACTTTATTTTTTCTGCAATATCAGCGTTTGGCAGTCCTTTTTCATAAAACCCGTCATAAACTAGAATCCGTTTATTTACCTTGTCCACGTAGGAAATATTGAAAGCAGACGGATCGTTTGTGTAACCAAAGTCCAGACCCTGGACGCATTCAAGCCCATGCAGCTCTTCCTGCCTGATAACTCGCTGCGTCACATTAGTGAATATCAGGCCTTCAGCCGTACCCCAATTCCCGAGCGCGTAGATGTTGTAATAACGCGGGTTCGACTTCCTTTTGTTCTCCATTACCATTTTGTATTCATTGTCGATGAATGCGTTATCGGCATAAGTCGTTTTTAGCGTGAACACTCCCTGGATCGGATCGTCAAAAAATACGCGCTTTATCCAATGCTGTTCGCTGATCGGGTTAAGCGTCAGGATGATTTGTTTTAATGCTCCGGTCTCACCGCGCAAACGCAAGTCGAGCTGCTCAAAGTCTTCTTGTGTAAGCTCCGTTGCTTCCTCGCACCAAATTGAAGTAACGCCCTCGATCGATTTCAGCTTTTCGACATCATCAAGGCCGCTGAACATAATCTGCGCCCCTGTTGACCGGTAAACCATCGTCTTATCTGTCAGGTTTATGTCGAATTCTTTGACCAGGCCCCACTTACTGATAATGTTTTTCATCAGCGTGAACACTGAGCGCTTAATGGTGCGATCTACTTTGCGGATAATCAGAAAGTTGTGCTTGCAATGCTGCTCTTTCAGCAGCCGGTAAAGTATTTTGCGGGCGACTATGTGCGATTTGCCGGAGCCAGCACCGCCCCATAGAATTTGATAGCGGGACTGATCAACGAATGCCGGAACAAATGCCGGCGATTTCTCTTTGACATGCTTTCTGAATAACGCCAGATTTACCATTCATTTGAGCCGTCATCTACTATGCGGTGAGTTACGTCAATCAGCTGCTTATCCAGGCCAAGCAGTTTCGCCTTGCTCATTGTCGCTGAAACCGCCGCTGACGACTGGACAGTCTCAGCGCTTAATGCGGCCTGCCTTGCTTCTTCCAGCTCAACCAGCAGCGATTCAACAGTTATTGCGGCCTTTTTTGCGATATTATCACGTAAATTTCGTACCCTTACCGCAATCTTATCCTTAGCCATCATCTGAGACGCCTTAACGTCAACTGTGTCAGGCTTCATCTTCCCAGCATTATAAGCCCGCCGATACGCTTCAGCATATGAGATTGGCTTATCGAATTCATCGACTCCGGTCGCAACTTCCAAGCAGAATTTTTCTTCCTTCGCTGTTAATTTTGGCTCTGCCATACATCACCAGTTTCATCACAATTTAAAGCAGTTTAGCTCATAAACTAAAAACGATAAAGCCCGCTATTGCGGACTGTCCACCATCAGGATTATGGTTAGTAAATTCTGTTCACGTTAATGCCAGCGCTTTGCAGGGAGTTATAAACGTCGTTCTTTGCCTGAAACATGGCCTCACCCATAACCCGCTGAAAAAATACACCAGCCATTGCGACCGCCAAGGCATCATACCGGCTAAGTGCGCAGTCTTTCAGCTGCGACTCTTGCCCGGCGCCCATGCAAGCCTGCCTGAATTCTTCTGACTCGAGCACGTCTTTCATGCGTGCAGTAGTTAACGTTTTAACCTGCTCCCAAACCATGATGCGGAACGGACTGACCTCTGCAACAAGTTTTGCGTGGTCGTAGCTAGACGAACCGCGCTTAATCGTAAACTCAGCGCCCTGCACTTCAAAGAAAGCCGCAATCTCTTTCTCAATCATTGCCTGGAATGCTTCGTCGGGCAGCATGTTGAAAAACTGCACCTTTACGGACTCTTTAATCTTCTCCTGCACTTGCTGAAACGTCGTCAAGTCGTTACTCATGTTATTTCCTCTGCCAATTAACCATAAATTGCCACAATGGCCGCGTCTCGCTGGTCGGCGTTACTCTTTCCGGTCCAGCCCGTAATTTTGTTGAAGTATGCCGCGTCTGTTTTCGCCTGCATTTTCACTGGCCCGCGGATCGGGCGAACCAGTTTTACCATGTATCCGGCATGCTCAAGCATTTCGTGCAGCAGCCTGGTAACTGCCATTACCTGCCCGACATTTGTCGCCACCTTGATGCTAACCGCTTTGTTTTTTGTCGCGTGGCTAGCGAAAAGGCCTTTGTTTGCCTCCACGTTCTCGAGCTTTACCACTACCTGCGATTTGTCGAACTGCGAAAGGAACTCCAGCATTTCGCAGAATTTGACGTTTTTAAGCTGGCCAATTTTGCTGCCAGATACCACTGCAACGCCTGACGCCTTTAAGTCAGGGTCAATGCCCACGACAATCATTTCCGCACCTCATGCCAGCGCCAAACCATTCCATCCTTAACCAGTTGACCCTGTTCAACCATGCGCTGCGCTACCTCGCGGCTATTCGGCTTCAGAGCTTGAATAACTACGCCTGATTCCTGGGCGCGCTTTCTGATTTGATCGTGCAGGCTGTTCATACCGGATTCCCCGCAACTTCAATGCAGCATACCGGAACGCCAACGCCTTTTTCTTTCTGCATTGCTGCGTCGAGCTTTTCGATTGTGTCGCATTCAACACGGCCGCGCACTGCCAAACCACGCTTGCGCCGGACGATTACTTTTTTGCCGTTCCGGATCAACGCTTGCGCGTGACTTTTGGTGATTGTCATTAAGTTCATATTTGCTCCAAACTTATCAGTTATCTGATTTAAGGTGGCGCCAATCAATTTCCTTGATCCGCTCAACTGTCGCCGCGACTTCTTCCAGCCCATTCAGCGCCCGGTTAAAATTCGACTGAGCCACGCCATTCAGGCTTGATGCTGTCGCATCTGACAGCCCGCGCACAAGGTAATCACTTAACGCCGCCTTTATGTCATCGCTGGCGATTCTGGTTAAGCTGAAAAGCAGCTGCAGGCGTTCTGCGGTCTGGCCGCCTTGGGTTAGATATCTCATGATTGACCACCTAACTGGCCGATCATCTTGGAAAACTGGTCTGCGCGCGCCGCTCTTGCGCTCTCTATAGTGACTGACAGGTCATGAAAATCATCGCACTTTGCTTTTGTTTTCTGTAGCGTGTAGCCATGCGCGGCCATAAACCACAAGAACCAATCAACAGTAAAAACGTGACCATCTTGCCAATTTACCGGCATATCTTCAGCATTGCTAAAATAATTTAGCATCGCCTTAAATATGTCTTTTTGGTCGTGAAAATCACGCATAAAACTAGGAAGGTGTCGCCCTTGTTCTCGCCACTTTTTAAAATCGCTCACAACTCCCCCTTGCGCACACGCGCCAGGCTTTCACTGATTGAAAATACTGCATCAGCCAGTTGCGAATCCCCGGACAGCAGGCCTTTGCATGCGTTCAGCTCGTTGTACGCATTTGCCAGATGAAGCGACGCCTCAGCCGGGATGCGATCGGCTTTCAGGTTGTCGATGATGGCTTGCAGAATTGCATCAGCTTGGTCGGCCAGTTCTGCGTTTTGGCCGTTGAACTCTGAGGCTTTGCGGGCTGCTGCAATAAACATTTGCGAGTTTAGCAGGTTAGCGATTGAAACTGGCACTCCTTGATTTTGCGGACGCTCCTGATAGTCGCAAAAAGCTGCTTTGCAAGTTGGCTTATCGTAAGCGCACGGCACCCAAGCATTTATATGCCCAGCAAAACAATACCCGCTCCTTCTGAATGTTCCCGCTGCATAAAATTCAGCAGCAGCCGGAGCTTTTGACCAATCAACTATTGCACTCATTGCACCCGCTCCAATTCAGCACAAGCAGCCTCAACTGCGACCATGGTTTTCTCAGTTACATTTTTACCGCTTACAAAGTTGTCAACCGTCAGCTTTGCGATGCCGGTTTTGTCAGCGATTGCGCGGGTGCCGATTCTCTTGGCCCGCTCGCGCAGCTTTTCTAAATATTCAATTAATGGCATTTTGCTCTCCCGATATTAGCCAGTAACCGACTGGCGGCAGCTTAAAAATTTAACCCTTGAAGGTTGTAAGACTGGATTCCTTTATAAATCAGTGACCGTTCCATTTTCAGAACAATCGTTAGTTCGGCTTTTTCTGTGTGTTTACGCATTGGCGATCCGCCGCACATACCTCCGCAATAATTGTCGTCAGGCACTTGCAATGACAGAGGCGACGAGATGATCTCTACGTCATCAGGTAGTGATTGCAAATAAGCTACCAGCTCGTCGCGTGTCATATAAAGATTTGATGGGGCGTGCATTTTTCTGTCCTCACTCACCGGCACCATGCCGCTGCTCATGTGAGTAAATATAATTACACTCACAACATAAAGCAAGCAGCTTAAATAAAAATATTTATTTATTTTTGTTCTTCCAGCAAATCCGCAGCCTGCGCGCCATGTCTTGGCCATATTCTCCAGAATGCTGAGCCAGCCACCGCTTTATTCCTTCAGTGTCATGCTTCTGTGTTAGCTGACTGGCCAATAGCCAGCGCTGCTTGTCCTGCTCGATTGCCTCGCGCACTTCGGCGGCCTGGTTGCATAGGTTGCCGGTTATCACTCAAACCTCAAAAGCGCGTCCGCCAGCTCATCCTGGTTACTAAAAATCCCCGACAGACATAGCTGCCAACAAACATCCAAAATAGCCCGGTAGTACGCATCGAACTGAACCTGGTCCATCTTGGCAAAGCTAATCGACTTCGGCACCCGCTTCGGGCCGGCTGGCGTGTGTATATCGTCGTAAAACCCGGCTTGCACTGTGACGTAAGCGCGGAATTGCTCGAAATCTCTGGCAAGTGATATTCCACTGCGTTTACGGTTTAGCTCGCTTATAAATCCGTCGTTAACTGCATTAATGGTTTCATCGCTCATGCCTAAACGTCGCCAATACTCGGCCAGCTTTTCAACTGTGGCCATTTCCACATTCGACACAAAGCAGGCCGGCTCCCACGAATCAAAAGCCAGCTTGAGCAGTGCGAAAGTTTTTCTGTGATGGCCCAGATTGCGCTTAACCTTCACAGTATGCGTATGCTGCACGCCGGCCGGCACCTTGCGCGCCTGCTCTAAATCGTGCGCAGTGGCAGCACGGAAGATGTCGCCGACTCGGACCAGGTCGAATTCAGCCATTTACATCACCATCTAAACCCAGAATTTTTCTGCTGGCGTCGTAGTGCTGCAACAACAGGCCATTCATTGGATCTGTTTTTACAAAATTATTCATCTGCTCAGCTAGCATGTCAGCGTCATCGTCAAGTATTAAATAATTCTCAATTTCTGGATGGCGGTTTAGCCACTCTGCAATTTCATTTCCGCGCCTTGTGCAAAATCCGTTTATCTGCTTTGTTTGCCAGTCATCATGAAACGAGTTTGCTATAGCCTTAAATCCGCAGCACCTGAAAAGCTGTTTCAGCTGCCTATCCGTTGAGCCAATACGCCAGCTGGAGCTAATTACAATTTTAGCCTTTGCATCTAAAACAAGTCGCTGAACCATATGCATTGCTGCAGGCTCAAATGCGCTAAGCCAGCCAGTTTCATTAATGGCTACGCAATAGCGCGGGGATTGAATAACTCCATCAATATCAAGAAAAATAATATTCATCACGGCTTCCGCCCAAGTAATGCCAAAGCCTTCAGCCGGCCCGGCGTGTTTAAGTCTGCCCGGAATATATCCCGCGGCTTTTCGATTGCTGCTACCGGCATTTCAGCCGCTAAATTTTCGCCAGATGACAGCCTTGCCAGTGCAATTTTGTATGCGTCTTTAAACCGTGGCAGCGTGTCGCGCTCCGGCCTGTTCCTCAGCTCAAACCAACCAACCGCCTTGCCTGCGACGTAGACCGCTGGGCTGCTCCACTTTGCATCGGATAGAAACCCGGCATTGCGGCATGCCTCCAGGTACGCCTCGGCATATCCAAGCGCGTCGACAGGCTCCCGGCACAGGTCGACAAACTCGGCCGGGTTCGGCATAAACGGCTTATCGCCGGCCATCTTTTCAAATCTGCGAACGCCGTTTTTTATCTGCTCGTCAGACAGCTGAGCTTTAAAAATTGCCTTGGCAAATTCCTTTGCGACGAATTCAGGCATAGCTGCAGTTTTTGCCATGAAGTCCCGCGCATACAGCTGGAATTTCGGGAAGATCTGATCAGTAACCATCTGGGCCAAGTTCAGCAAGTTCCTGCGCGATCCGGTCTGACATTGCTTGTCGTCTTTGTTCAAATTCGATTGCTGCAGCTGCTGCTGATTGTGGTCCTGCATAAGTCTTTTCTCCTGCTCCGATGTTCATGGCAAATTTTTCAAGTTGGCTGCCGGATCTGCAAATCAATGTCAGATCGTCGTAAACGGTCCCTTTGTCATTTTTGCCCATGTGAAACTCACTGCGCTTGCAGCCGTCTATTGCCTGCATGATGTGCGCGACTGTATACGACTCTTTTAGTCTGCCAATAATGCAGGCCTGCCGTTCCTTGGTCAGTTTGGACCGTCCGGTTTTGTTCATGACTTTGGCCCAGTGGTCGAAGACCTGTTTTATTTCCTCAGCGAACTTTGTCGGCTTTTCTTTTTCAGCAACTTCAGGAGATTCGACAGAATCGACGTTTATATTTAGGTTGTTAGGTTGTTGGGTTGTTAGGTTGTTAGGTAGCATACCGTTCGCATTGCGTTCGCTATGCGTTGGCAATGCGTTCGCATTTTTAACCTTCTGATTTTCCCAGCGTTTTTCTGCGCTCTTTTTTGCTTTCTCCGACTTGTCATAAATCTTGTTCAAAGTCGTGTCAGCTTTACTGTTTACATAGCCTGATTCTGTGAGTGTAAAAAACTCGCGCAATACGTTCGCAATGCAATCGCAATGCGTTCGCATACGTATGAGTTTTGCTATCTCTTGAATGCTGACCGGAAGCGGCGACTCTTTCAGATAGTACAGATCGAGCATCCTTCGATATGCCAGATCTTCCATCTCATCCAGATGCGCAGTATCCCGCATGTAATCGCCTATGTTAAATTCATAGTAGTGCATGCTATAGTTTGCTCCGATTGTTTCCTTTAGCCCGTTGCGTAATTGCCGGGCTTTTTTATTTCTCGCAGCGACCTTCGAAGTATTTGCTCAGCCTTTCTGTGACTTCTGCACTGGTTCTTTTTGGGTCTTTGGCCACGCGCCGCACGGTCTCATAGCTGACGCCTGATTTATCGGCCACTGCACGCCAGTTCATATCCTGCAGCAATTCCTTAATCCTACTGATAACCATATTTACTCCACTTTGTGATTAATTTTTTACTATCAAGCGTTGACATACTAGTATTGCCGTTTAATACTGTCAACTCAATTTGAAAAGGAGGCATCATGTTTTATAAAGCTCAATTAGCGATGACCGAAGAAGGTATGCAAGTTCTGTTTGAAGAATTTCACCCAATCCACGAAACCAAATGCTATTCGTACTGCGTGCGCGGCTGGAATTACCCGGTACCACTGGCATTAAAGCGGAAAGGTGAAACAGACCTGCGGGCCGCAAAGCGCATGCGCTATAAGATCACGCGCATCCACAAAGACTGCAGCCGCATCGCTTTTGCAACAAAAGAGCAGGCTTTTAAGCAATTGATTTTCCTTAAAAAGCGTCAAATTAACCACATGCGCAGAGATATTGATCTACTGACGTATTTTTTAGAGCGAACTTCAGAAAGCGGCCTGCAGGCTCTTACTGAAAACACAACGCAGTACAACCGCGGCACGATCCATACACTGCCGGATTCAGCGGAAAAGCTGCAGCAATACTATGTTTTTGATTAGTGGCGGAACCATGAAAACAACACTCCTAATTTACACCCTGGCCGGAGCACTTAAGCTGGCCGTGCCATTCAGCAGCGCTGAGGCCTGCGACCGGGCTGCGGCGCATATGGCAAAGCAGCAGACTGCGCATATCTTTGTTTGTGAGGTGGTGGAATGACCTACACACTCGAACAGCTCCAAAAAATGCGCAAAAGTAGCGTTGATTTTGCGCTGGCAAAACTGGTTCTGAAAAGGCCGATTGAGCGCGGCGGGCATCCGTCTTACTGCGTATTTGCCGGCGATACTATGCCGCTGGCATTTCAGCATAAGATTTGCCTCATAAATTCAGAAAGCGGCTGGATTGCGTTTTTATTTGACACCACCAATGGAGATATTGAGTTTGAAGATAAAAATCCGCTACGGGCTATCGCCTGCTGTCTGATTCTGGTTCTTCAGGAGCAAAAATGACCCACCACAGAGCCACAGACGGCACGCTACTTTGGCGCTCAGGCTTCTGGGCGTGCGGTCCAATACTTTACGACGGCAGCAGCTTTCAGGCTGCCATTAACGCGACCTTGGCAGTTGAGCTGGTCGATTTGCATATTCTGCGCATGATGCGCGGTTGATTGGAGAATTAACGTGACGAAAAATGATTTGATTGATAATGCAATAATCGATCTGGCTAACTGGCCATCAAATGAGCCAGAGGAAAACCATTTGTACCAATTAAGTTCCGGCAGATTTGTCGCCGGCATTGCTGGCGGTATCACTCCGGCGCCGTTTTGCACCCGAGAAGAATTCGAGGCGCGCAAGGCTGAGCGGCAGAATAAGCCGGACTGGAAAGATTTGCCAGACTGGGCGCAGTGGCTGGCGCAAAATGAAAGCGGGGTTTGGCATTGGTTTCAAAACAAGCCGCTGAATGGTTTTACTGGATTTAACAGCGGCGGAAGTTGCGGATATGCAAACACAGGCAAAGTAATCGGCGACTGGCGCAACACACTGGAGCGGCGGCCGGAAACAACTGAAATTAGCTGGCCAGAAGAGTCGCGCATTGATGTCGTCGGCACCAATGGCAATGATGGGCTGCATTATCACGCTAAAGCGCCTGAGCTCACATTTGGCGCCGGCGTATTCAGCCTGGTTGACGATTCACCAAAAACAGCATCCGATTACCTTGCTGCGTGCACCAAGGTTCAAGACGAGCGCGGCAAGCAATACGACGCCAGCAGCACCGGCGAACGCAGTTTTGATGCAGCGGCAGAGGCGTTTAATTGCGTTACCGGAAAAGACCTTCGCGGAAGCGATGTCTGCTTAATCCTGGAGATGGTGAAGTTGATCCGGCAGTACAGCGATCCGACGCGGCTGCATGCCGACTCTGTGCTGGATAAGGTGAGTTATTCTGCATTGTGGGCCGAGCAGCTGACTAAGGAATTATCGTGACAGGCGCCTACGAATCGATCGCGGTGTGCTTAGCGCGCCGCATCGCCATGAAATACGGCGAGAACCAGCAAGCGGCTATCATCCAGACTGCAGCGCGAATGCTGGACGATGCGGACGAAACAACTAAGCTGGCGTTGCTTGACTTGATTGCTGCGACTCCATCTGAGCGGCAGCGCATTGTTGCTTATGCTGAAGTTATGATATTGACTTGCTGAATACTGATAAACAAAAGCCGGGTGATTAGTCCGGCTTTTTCTCTTTCCGCTTCACCCGGCAGATCCGTTCAATCTCTGCCAGCCTGTCCGGATTATCTCGTGTTTCCGACTTATAGCAGGACAGGTCAACCGACAGCAGGCCGCCGGTGATGTGCTGCAGCTCGAATGCCATACCGCGCGGCACGACTGGACCCCAGTTTGAGATCGTGCCGGTGCTGCCCAGGCCAAGCGCCTTTGTTGCGGCGCTATTGCCGCCGAATAAATCCAGAACCTTTTCAGTCCGCATATGCCACCCTCTTTAAATTTCCGCTTTAAAGTATAAGCCTCACAGGATGAAGCGGTCAAACTGAAAATAAATCTCATATTTAAAAGCGGCAGATGTTGACCAATTCGCTTTAGATGATAAGATTGAATTATATTTATTTAACGGGGAAAATAATGGACACCAACCAACTTGTAAAACTCTCGCAAAGTCTCGACGCGGCAAGGTCGACCCTATCAGACTGCATCAAAGCACGCAGCATTGTTAATAACGCTGGTACCCACCAGTCTGAAATATCTATCCGCTGTGGAAATGTCACAGTTAGCGTAACTGAAATGGACCGCGGTTATACGCAAAGCATAATTCGCGGACGTGAGATGATAGCTCTTGGCATCAAGAAGGTATTAAACGCCAAAATTGACGATGCGCAGGACAAAGTGAAACGCATTGAGGCGGAAATCAAAGCACTGACAGCCGGAGATAAACCATGACAACACCAGAACGCGCAGCCGTCTTGCTGCAGTATGAACAGCTGGCCCAGCAATTCGATGACCTGCACCACCCGCATAACACCGGCATTGGCCGCAAAGGACTGCAGAAGCAGCGCATTGATACCGGAATGCGGTTGTTCCGGATCCGCAAAGAGCACAGGATCACGGTGCAGGAAATGACAGAATTTAAACGCCGGGGCCGCCCGGTATGCTCAACAGTGGCACAGGCAATGACGCAGATGTGCCGGTTTTTTGGAGTGCAGCAATGATCACCCCATCTTTTGACGATTTCGACGCACCAGCGCCGGCACCAGTAAAGCCAGCGCTGCCAGTTGCAACCAAAGACATTAAGCCCGGCATTTACTACGATATGAGCAACGAGCAGTACCACGGCGCAAACGGCATCAGCTGCAGCGGCCTGAAGCATGTGCTCGAATGCGAGGCCGATTATATCTGGTCGAAGCAATGCCCGCAGGATCCGGAGGCATTGCGCACGTTCGATATTGGCACTGCGTTTCACTGCATTTTACTGGAGCATGACCAGTACGACCGGCGGTATATCATCGCGCCAGAATTTAACCGGCGCAGTAACCAGGGCAAGGCTGATGAAGCTGCATTTTTGGCTGAAGTCGCGCACGAAAATAAAATAGTCCTGAGCCATGAAGACAACAAGCAGTTGCAAATGATGCGAGAAAGCTGTTACGCGCACCCAGCTATCCGGTGGCTATTGGAAGCTGACGGCACTGCAGAAGCGTCAATTTTTTGGCGTGACCATGAAACCGGCGAAATACTGAAGATCCGCCCAGACAAGTTTATCCAGATTAATGATCACCATATCATCCTTGATGCCAAGTCAATCGGTCAGTTTGACCAGATGGAAAACCAAGTCGAGCGCATGGGTTATCACATTCAGGACGCAATGTATTCTGATGGGTACAGTCAACAATTTGACGCTATTCCGGATTTTTACTTTGCATTCTGCAGCACCACAATGAGCTGCGGACGATACCCGGCAACATGCCGCCAGCTGCCTTATGACTGGAAATCAGCCGGGCACCAGCTGTATCGCGATGCGCTGCACAAATACCATGCGGCAAAACGTGACAGCGACTGGCTGAAAATCCCAGAGCTTACCCGGCCACGCTGGGCTAAATAATCTTAAATTACTGAGCAAAATATATTTACTTATGCTTTAATGTGTGAGAATGTATTTTTGTTTTCAACCGGAGGAATTATGTCTAACAACACACTGCAAAGCTATGCAGCAACCGCGCTGCAGGCTTGGAATGAAACGAACCCAGGATTAGCTGCGCGTGGCATTGATGAGTCAACGTGGAATGCGCTGTGCTCAACCATTTATCCCGGCGCAAAGCCTGACTCGGTGGTTATGGCTGTCGATTACTGTCGGGCGCGCGGCCTTGATGTGATGTTAAAGCCTGTGCATCTGGTGCCAATGAACGTCAAAGATGCGCAGACCGGTCAATACGGCTGGCGCGATGTGCCGATGCCCGGCGTTGGCCTTTACCGCATCCAAGCCGACCGCAGCAAAACATATGCTGGCGCCGATGAGCCTGAATTTGGCCCATCAATCACTCAGGAGTTTAAAGGCAAAAACGGCAAAGTAACGGTGACTTTTCCGGAATGGTGCCGCTATACAGTCCACAAAATCATTGGTGATCGCATTGTCCAATTTCATGCCAAAGAATACTGGATCGAAAACTATGCCAGCGAAGGTAAAGATAACGACGCGCCAAACTCCATGTGGAAAAAGCGCCCATTTGCACAGCTGGCAAAATGCGCTGAGGCGCAAGCACTTCGCAAAGCATGGCCAGAGATTGGCCAAGAGCCGACAGCTGAAGAAATGGAAGGCAAATCATTTGACAGCGAGATCAAAGATATTAACCCGGCGCCAGCCGCCAAATCGCTGAAGTCTATTCAGCAGTCAGCGCCAGTAGCGGTACCTGAATTCGAAGATGCGCCGGACGATTTAGCCAAAGCGGTCAGCATGTCGCTTGATTGCCAAACAGAATCAGACCTTGGCCAGTGGTGGCAGCAATACTGCCGGTACGCTGAAGGCACCAAAGAACACCAAACCTTATCGGCGGCATACTTCGATCGCCTGAACGAAATCAAACAAGCGGGAGCAATTTAACATGACAGAACAGATCCAAAACTTGCCGGCAGTTGAGTCGGTGGAATTATCCGCAGTGATTGCAACGCCGGTGGTTATCTCCGGCAACTTCGATGCGGTTAAATCATACGTATCAAACGAACTGCAGCGCTATGACGTCGTTGTCACAGCTGACACCCTGTCCGACTGCAAAAAGCTGGCAACGCAGCTGAACAAAATGGCCAGCGAAATTAAAGCCCGCGGTAAAGCAATCACAGACGAAGCAGCGCAGCCAATCAACTTGATCAAAGAGCAGATCGCAGAAATCGTGCAGATGTGCTTGTCAGGGCGCGAAAAGCTGACTGCTCAGGTCAAAACGTTTGAAGATGAAACGCGCAAACTGTGTGAACAGCTTCTGGTCGCGTGCCGGGCTGAACTGTGGGAATCAACCGGCGTGCAGCCGGAGTTCCGCCGCACCCAGTATTTGGACCTGATTATTTTAACCAACGTCACCGGCAAAGGCGCGTTAACCGGCAAAGCAAAACAGGAAGTGCAGAACCGGGTTAATGCTGACAAGCGGCTGCAGGACCAGACTGAAAAACGCCTGCTGATGCTGGAAAATGTTTGCCTTAAAGCCGGCATGATTGCCGCGCTGACCCGTGCGCACGTTGAAACATTCCTGTTTGCTGATGATGCAACATACCAGCAGCGACTGGACGCAATGATCGCATCAGAATTGGAGCGCCAGCGCGCCACTGAGCAGCGTTTGCGTGAACAGCGAGACGCAGAGCAGGCACGCATCGATGAGCAGCGCCAGCGTGAAGCTGAGCAAGCAAAACAGCGTGCGCTGGATGAGCAGGCCGAACAGTTCCGGCAGCAACAACAATCAACCCGGGTTGAACAGTCTGAAATTGTGTACCCGGGTGAAATGACTACTGCGCCGACACAAATCAAGCCGGCGCCATTGTCCGCCCCGGGTAACAACTTCCAGCAGCGCCCAGCCCCGGCACAGCCGGCCGCCGCACCGTCGATTGTTTTCGGTTTCGGCGATCGCTCTACCGGCAAATTGACTGGCCGATCAAATGACATTACCGACGCAGCGCAGCAAGCGCTGGATCTGTGGCAACAGTCAGGCACAGAGCTTGGGATCTGGCAAAAAGACAGCTCAGGCGTTTTATTGGTCGCCATCGTTACAGATGGTTCAGTTTTCTGGCGGGCGCAGTAATGCGCCTTTGGAGTGTGTATGTTCGCAGTTTTCGGAATTAACCAGACCAAAGCAAGAGCGATGGCCGTTAAAAAAACACCAAAGACAACCGGAAAAGGAAAGCAGCTGCGCGCATTGACTGATCAGGAATACCAGGATCTTTTGCAGCAAAACACTGAGCGGTATATGCAGCAGATGAAGCCGGTTATCTTAAGCCCAGAATACAGCACGCCAGATATTTGTCTTGATTTTATAAAAATGGCAACAGATGGCGGAGCCACGCGATGTCAGATCATGATTAAAGCGCCGGTAGAAAGAAAAGGCAGGGGCGGCCGGGTATCGATTGGCAAGAGCTGGATGCCCTATGAGGCTGGCAAAGACTATTCCATTAAATCAACATTAATCTGAGCGTAACAGAATGAAAAAATACTCAGTAATTTACGCAGATCCGCCTTGGTCATTCAGCAACAAAAAGACCGGTGGCAGCATGAAGTCCGGCGCAGCGGCCCAGTATGACACCATGAGCATTGAGCAATTAAAAAAGCTCGATGTGCCGGCTATCTGCGCTGACGATTGCGTGTTGGTTATGTGGTATGTAGGCAGCCAGCCACAAGAAGCAATCGACCTTTGCAAAGCCTGGGGATTTACTATCAAAAACATGAATGGCTTTATCTGGGTAAAGCTGACCGAAATGTTTTTGCAGTTCTTTGGTATGGGCTTCTGGACCCGCGCAGGCGCCGAGTGCGCTATTATTGCCACCAGAGGCAAGCCGAAACGCGCCAGCGCTGCTGTACGTCAAGTAAGGCTTGCTCTTATCGGTCGACACAGTGAAAAGCCGGCAGAGTTTCGCGCCGACATTGAAAAGCTGTGTGGCGACGGTAATAAACTGGAAATGTTTGCGCGACAATCTGCTGCAGGATGGGATGTTTTCGGGAATCAGGTTGAAAACTCAATCACAATTAACACAAAGGAATGATCATGGATCCAAGCGCAATTTTATGGATGATAGCAGCGGCTTATGTGCTTGGATTTGTAGCAAATAAGGTGAGACGGAAATGAACGAAAAACAAAAGGTTTTAGCATCCGTGATGCTTGATAAATATTCAATCGTTTTGGCCAGCAATGTTTGCAACGATTGGCATTACCCAGAAAATTGGACCGAGCAGGAAAAGGCGGAATTCTGCAAAGGCTACCACGATTGGAATGGAGATCCTGAAGAGTTTGATCTGGACAATCTGCATTTGCCTGATTTCGGAGTTGCTGCATACCTTGCGCATTTAATGGTGGAAAGTGAACCCAATTAAGCCGCGCTATTGGGCGCATGAGCTAATCCAGCTCAGGTATGAGCGCGCAGCACGGATTAAGCGTTACACCGTCGCTGCGCTTTGTTTTGGCCTATTAATTTTGATGGTGATGCTATGAACGATAACTATGATGACGAAATGCAGGATATTCAGGATCTGATTGATGCCACAAAGCAATCTTTAAAGATTTTGGCAGGCATAGCAGTAATTGCAGTATCAATCGCGCTGGTTGTGCTGTTATGACAGTCCGCCAGCAGATTGAAGCGCTGATACATGCCGGCGCCAGAGATTGCGAAATTGAGCAGCAACTTAAATGCGACCGGGCCTATATTTACCGGGTACGAAAAGCAACTGGCATTGCCAACAAAAATGCTTATGCTCAGCGGATGCCAAAGCTTATTGAGTTGGTCGCTCAAGGATTAAGTGACGAACAGATCGCGCCGCACTTTGGTATCAGTCCAGAATCAGTCAGAAAAATGCGCAACGCCGGCAATGTTCGCAGGATCAGGCTGCACGAAAAGCATCATGAAGTTGTCGCCCTGCTGCGGCAGAAAAACAAACAGATTTATGTTGCTGCTCTTTTTGGTCTGTCTGAATGGGTCGTGATGAACATATGGCGGAAACAGCAGTTGATTGATAAGAAAGCCGGCACCAAAACAGCTAGTGCCGGCTGTAACAATCAGCAGGTTGATATAATGACAGTGACAGATTTGCAGTCTGACCGGTCGTCTGACATTTCTACTTCGATATGAATTTTTGACCGGCCAGCAGCAACACCAGTAACCATAAAGCCAATTTCGTTGCCGGATATGTCAGTGTCACCGATAGTCAGCACGGCCGCATTTTCAGCAGTGACAACGGCGCTTGAAATTGTGGCGCCTGCCATCCAGGATAAATCCAGCCGGATCCAATACCGGTCAAATGAGCCAGCCGGCAACGGCCTTGGTATGGTCACTGACATTATGCACCCCGCGTCAGAGTCACGGATGTGATCTGAGAAGTTCCGCCAGAAACATAGCTTGTGGTTGTGACGATTACCGGCGTGCCTGATGTGCCGACAGCCAACTGCTCAGTGTATGAACCGGCGACAAGGCGCGCAAATGTTGCGGTTCCGGTTGCATCAATGGTGTCGTTTGCAATGGCATTGGCTGTCATTGACCCGGACGATGGGCTGCCAAATCCGGCCAATGTATGCGCAGCCAGTGCTGTGTTGCCAGACAGCGCTGCATCGGCGTTTGCCGGCGGAGTGCCGGAGTAAATAGTTAAAACAGCAGTTGTCATAATAGTACCGTAATCGGTCAGCTGCTTATTGCGTAATGCGACGTTACCAGACATATCTCACCTCAAAATTGTACGCCGCGTGACGGCTCTTTAAATTGAATGCCAGCACCAACGCCGGTCATTGGGTTTGAACTAACAACTCGCGCAGATACTGCGAAAGAAATTGCACCTATATCATAACCGATTGTAGCACTGACGTCCTGCGGTGCTGGCCCGGCAGCTGATGCAGATACAGCAAAAACAATTTCGCCGATATCAAAACTGACGGTAGCTGCAGATCCAGGCGATGACGCTGCGGCAGTGATGCTGAACGATACCTCGCCGATATCATAGCTTGCCGTCGCTGAAACTACCGGAACTGATGACTCTGCCGACACATTGAAGTCAATTGCACCAATGTCATAAGCGATTGTCGCAAAATTACCTGCAGGCGCTGCGGATGCTTGGATATTGAAATCTATAGCGCCGATGTCGTAGCTGATCTCAGACTGCACAACTGGCACTGATGACGAAGCGTTGATGCTGAATTCAATGGCCCCGATGTCATAACCTACGGTCGCACCAACAACCGGCACAGATGAACTTGCAGAAATTGCGAATGCTATCTCTCCGATGTCATAGCTGACAGTTGATTGCACGCCAGATGAATAGAAACTGGCGATCATGCCGTCGCCGACGGCACCCGCTGCTAGTGCGGTTTCTGTGTCGGTCTCATAGTGGATCTTCTGGTATAGCGGCCAAATCTCCGGAACCACATTGGACACGTTGGCGCTTGTGGCGGCAATGTCTTTAATCCACTGTCGCACGTTGGCATATGGCGTCGTGTTCTCGCCGCTGATTGCCACCAGCATACTATCCGCGCCGGTCAATGTTTTTAGCTGGTCGATCACCGTGTTGTAGCGTGATTTAAAATCAGCTTCAGCGGTCTCTAGCACTGAGTCGCCTTCGCCGATCCAAGTTGCTACTGCTTCAACGTGGCCGGTCGGTGACTCTGCTGCGTAAAACGTCAGCATACGGTTATTTAGCGATTGGCCAGGCTGCCACTGCGCTAGTGACGTTCCGCCCGCTGCAACACCAATGAACAGCACCGGGCATTCCAGTGCTGTAGTCAGCTGCGTTGCGAGCAGCGGGAATATTGAACCGTTAACGGTGTAAGTATCAAACGGGTCAGCGGTTGCGACAACTTGCGTATTGCTTTCAACGGCCCGCTTTCTCCACCAGCCAGCCGGCCCCGTGTAGGTTTGCGCGTTGTTTGCGCGGCCTGAAAAATTTGACTGGCCCCAGAATAAAAACTTAGCGCCCACGGCGATGCCCGCGTGGCTATCCGTGGCGGCCACAAAGTTAGATACACGCACCTCTACGGCGCCGACGCCAACTGCAGCACCGGTTAACGTGCCGGAAAATGTGGTTGTTGGGGCTGCGTCGATTACTTGCCACGCCCCGCCGTTGAATCGCGCCTCAATAGTAGCGCCTACAGTCAAGTCGGAGCATGTGCCGTTAATGGCGATGTTGCCGGTGTTGGTGGTCTTGTCGCGCGCCAAAAATACGTTAGCTGCTGGATTAATTAGCAGGATGGTCGGGTTTGAAGTTGTCACAATACCGCGATCGTTACCGGACGGACCTGTGCCATCTAACACGCCGCCAGTCGCCGCCGTAAAAATGTCGTTTGCGTAATCCGTGAACGCTGCAGCAGTTACGCCGGTTAACGCGCCGGTACCTGATGCGCTGGTGTCGCCAGACGCCATAAAGCTGACGGTCGCTGCCGTGGTTGAGCCAAAGAAGTCCACCACACTGTTGCCGTATGCGACCACATTTTCGATCACCGTGCCCGCAACATCTTTGCGCATCCCGCAATATGACGCAGTGGTGCCGGCTTCAATGTTACACCCAGCGATCACCACGTTGCGTGCTGTCACACCTGCAAAAGCCGCTTGAATGGCCGACATATACGCT
>NZ_JBIPPD010000256.1:0-3965 GCF_044368625.1 Flavobacterium sp.
TAAGCCTTTTAGAGACAAGGAAGAAAATTATTTTCAGTTTGCCCACGAGGTGGATTTGGACTACAACGACATGTTCATGTTTGCCAGCGAAATTTTTGACAACCCAAGTTCGGTGCATGAAGTTTCTAAGAAAATAACCAAACATCTATTTGAGCAAAGCAACCATCCACACATTAAAAACGGGGAGGTTTACGTAACCTATCTAACGAATATCAACATCGACAATAATGTGGTGGACGCGGTAGGGATTTTTAAAAGTGAGTTGCAAGCCGATTTTTTACAATTTGAAGAAAAAGGCACGCATCTAGAAATGATTTTGCAACAAGGCATCAACTTAAACAAGTTGGACAAGGGTTGCTTGATTTTCAATTACAAAAAAGAAGAAGGTTACAAAATTTTGACTGTCGACAGTAACCGTTATGACGCACGGTATTGGCTAGAGCATTTCCTTTCTGTAGATGCATTTCAGGACGAGAATTTCATGACCAAAAAGTACTTGAAGTTTGTACAGGATTTTGCCAAAGACGTGGTACTTCCTGCCGAAGATAAAAAAGAGGAAGTGATGTTCATGAACCGTTCGGTAAACTATTTTGCCAAAAACGATCAGTTTGAAGAAACGAATTTCTTGAATGAGGTTCTAGACAATCCCGATTTGATTCCGGAATTTAAAAACTATAAAGTAGATAAAGGCGAAAAGTATAGTATTGAAGACGTTACAAATTTTCCTATTGCCAATGCTGCGGTTTCGGATGCACGGCGTAAAATGAAAAATGTGATTAATTTGGATACCCATATTCAAATTAAACTGGATTTCATCAATCCCGAAAGTGCCGAAAAATATGTGGAAAAAGGTTGGGACGAAGAAAAGCAAATGTATTATTACTTGGTTTATTTCAATAAAGAACAAAAAAGTTAAAGCATCTATTGAATCCCCAACGGCAATGTTGGGGATTTTTTTTGCAAAAGCCTTTTTTATTTTTTCAATGCTAGAAAAAAGTCTTACCGGATGAATTGTATTTTTCAAACAGCCTTTTTATGTTTTACAATGTTGTTTATGAACTACCACCAATTGTACATTTAAAATGCTCTAATCCACTGTAAAATTGCATGATGGATACTGCCGATTGTCAAAATATTGAGGGTAATTTATGGGACTCTTACAGTGTCCATTACTATATTTTATCATTTGGACGCAACCTTTTTATTTCGAACGCATCTACTATATACTTAATCAAGATGCTGCAACCTGATTTGGAATTTTATAAAGTTTTTGGTTAGACTTCATAATTTTTAGTTTTAATTGTTACTCCTTTACAGGTACTGAAATGCGTTTTCTTCGGAGAACGCATTTTTTATAAAAATGATTACCTAATTATATTTTGTTAAATACGTTCAAAAATTACGTATTGACTCACACCCGTAGATTTAAACACTTTAAATTTCAAAATTTTTTGCGAAAATTGTCCCAATCACAAAATTACTGAAAACCTTGAAAATCTTAACGTTGTATATATTTTAACATTAATCTATCTTTAAAAAAAACGAGATTTGCAGTATCTTTGCAAAACTATGAAAGGAATAAAATATACGTTTTTTGTGTGGTTTTTTTTGGGAATTCAAAACATTACAAACGCACAAAACATTACTGTTGATGAGACTTTAACCCCTACACAACTCGTCGAAAATATTTTAATAAACAATCCTTGTGCGAATATTTCAAATGTTTCTGTCACAACTTGGAATTTTCAAGACGGACAGAGTTTTGGACGGTTCACTTCGGGCGGCAGTGCTTTTCCGTTTGCAGATGGAGTAGTTTTGACTACCGGTCGAGCGGCATCGGCAGTGGGTCCAAATACTTCTATTTTGAGCGAAGGGCCCGACTCTTGGGGAGGTGATACCGACTTGGAACAGGCTTTGAATATTGGTCCCAGTTCCATTAATGCTACCGTTTTAGAATTTGACTTTTTGCCATTATCGGACAAAATAAGTTTTGATTATATTTTTTCTTCGGAGCAATACCTTTCCAATCCCAATCCCAATCAATGCGGCTTTACCGATGGTTTTGTATTTCTACTCAAGAAAGCCAATAGCACGGATGCTTACAGCAATCTGGCCGTAGTTCCAGGAAGCGATACACCCGTTCGTGTCAATACCGTTCGTGGTTCAGGCACATTGTGTCCGCCTTCGAACGAACAATTTTTTGATGCATTTAACACTTCGGATCATCCCACCAATTATAATGGACAAACAAAGATATTGACCGCTCAATCCAATGTAGAACCTGGAATACTGTATCACATCAAGTTAGTGGTTGCCGATCAAGGGAACAGGCAATATGATTCGGCTATTTTTATTGGAGGCGGAAGTTTTAAAATTGAAAAAGATTTGGGAGAAGACCGTTTATTTGCTACTAATAATCCACTCTGTTTTCAATCCACACTGGAATTAGATGCTACAGAGCCTGGAACAAATACCTACCAATGGTCGCGAAATGGGGTTTCGATTGCAGGAGCTGTAAATCCTCTTTTTACAGTTTCAGAGGCAGGAATTTATACCGTGGCCATTAATTTAGGCACTTCGGGTTGTGTTTCTACTGGAGAAATTGAGATTGAATATGACACCCAACTGATGCCAAGTACTGCTACAATTGTGGAATGTGACCCTGATTTCGATGGAATCACGACCTTCAATTTAACAAAAGCAACTGCAACGATTTTGTCATCCGACAGTTCGATTCAGTTTGTAGAATATTATGAAGATGCATTTGCAACGGTTCAAGTAGCAAATGCAATGAGTTATACTTCTGGACCAACAACAGTGTATGCCCAGGTTTTTAATGCTAATAATTGTGGCACTATCGTTCCGGTAACTTTAGTGATTTCAAACACTAACCCCGGTGTTCCTGCACCAATTGAATTTTGCGATGAAGATGGAACAAAAGATGGAATTCGCCTATTTGATTTGGCAACGGAAGTATCGCCCCAACTATTAAATGCACTTCCACCGAGTTTGGTAGTGAGTTATTTTTCGAATATAAATGATGCTGTATTGGGTGTAAATGCTTTACCAAACGGATTTAGCAATACAGTGGCCAACCAACAAACCATTTGGGCTCGAATTACAAACGGACCCGATTGCTATGGTATTATTCCGGTTATTTTGGTGGTACATTTTCTCGAAGTTCCCAATTTTGATGATGAAGAAAAAATAGTTTGCGAAGGTTTAAATTCCGTAGTACTTTCAGTTCCTGCAGGATTTCAAACCTACCTTTGGAATGATGCAAATGCCAGTACTTCCAATACTATAAGGGTTGGAACAGCGGGAACTTTTACGGTTGAAGTTACGGACGCCAATGGTTGTATTGATACTAAAACGTTTACAGTCGAAGCTTCGAGTGTAGCAACAATTACAGATGTAGTTATCGTTGATTTTGCCGGTGGATCGAATTCGGTGACCGTTGAATATTCGGGATCTGGAGATTATGAATTTTCGCTTGACGGAACAAATTACCAAGAAAGTCCTACATTTTATAATGTACAGTCGGGATCGTATACGGTTTACGTTCAAGATAAAAACTTTTGTGGTAAACAGAAGCGGGAAATTTTTGTACTGGATTATCCCAAATTTTTTACACCGAATGGCGATGGATATAACGATGTCTGGAAAATCAATTATTTGCAAAAGGAACATCGACGTGCCCAAGTGTCAATTTTCGATCGATACGGGAAATTGGTTTTCAGTGGAACCGGAGACAACGCTGGTTGGGACGGCACTTTTAATTCGAATAATTTGCCCGCTTCTGATTATTGGTTTACAATTGTTTTAGAGGACGGTCGTGTGATAAAAAACCACTTTTCCTTAAAAAGATAAAATTTTATAAAACTTTAATGTATATCCGTAATTGCTCATATTTTTGTATATTTGTTTGATAGATAAATTATTGGGTATGAATATTTTTAGTTTTG
>NZ_JBIPPD010000257.1:0-3949 GCF_044368625.1 Flavobacterium sp.
ATTTTACAAAAGCCGACAATTTAAAGCATTTTATACTTTTTCAATCGTGAGAATCATATCCGGAAAATACAAAGGAAGACGCATTTCGCCACCCAAAAATTTACCTGTTCGTCCCACAACGGATATGAGTAAAGAAGCCTTGTTTAATGTTTTGAACAACCATTTTAACTTCAGCGGACTCAAAGTTTTGGATTTATTTGCTGGAACCGGAAACATCAGTTATGAGTTTGCTTCACGCGGTTGCGACAACGTAATTGCTGTAGATGGCGATTTTGGATGTATCAAATTCATCAAGCAAACCGCACAAGAATTTGATTTTACCATTACGGCAATCAAAAGCGATGTGATGGCTTTTTTGCAAAAAAACACGAGTTCGTATGACATTATTTTTGCCGATCCACCCTATGGTTTTGACCAAGAAACCTTTGAAAAAATTGTGAAAACCGTTTTTGAACGCGAATTATTAGAAGACGACGGGATGATGATTATCGAACATTCAAAATACACCAAAATGACGGAACTCGATAATTTTTCTTTTCAAAAAGGTTATGGCGGTTCGTTTTTTAGTTTTTTTGAGTTGAATCAAAATGACGAAGAAGTAGAGGGTTTGGAGGAAGAAGAGGGTTGATTTTTTACTATTTATTTATGAAAAAACTACTAATTATAATTGTTTTAATGCTTGTTTTAAGTTGTAATAAATCTGCTGAAAATTCCCTAGAAGTAAAGAATTTGTTAACCAAAATTTCAACACTCGAAGCACAAAATAAAATTCTAAAAGATTCATTACAAAGAAATGAAGAAGAGTTTTTATACTCTCAAATTCTACTTGGAATTTCCGACGATGCAGTTTTAAAAGTTGGAAAGAAAAATAATATTGTAATGTTATTTCAAACTTATGGTCGAAAATTACCAAAGTATGAAATTTATAGAATTGAAGATGGCAAAGAATTTAAAGTGGGCGAAAACGATGGGACAAGATTTAATTATGAATTTATACCCAAATCAATAAATGATAATAGTCCCGAATTTTCAATAAAAATTCCTTATAAAGGAAAAATTATTACAATTCCAGGAAAATTGATGCTTGAAGTGGAAAATTAAATTTCTCGCTAATTAACATCTTATCAGAGCAATAAGTATTCGTTTAAGCTACTTTGAACTTAAAAATAAAAATATGAGCACTAAAAATTCCAAATTAGAGATGTTTTCTTTTGATCAGATAAAAGATGAATTTATCGGAGAAATCGGAACTGAAAAAAGAACACTTTATGAACAAGAGCTTCAAATGGAGGTACTTGGGGATTTGATTAAGAAAGTACGGTTGGAAAGAAATATGACACAAGAAGAGCTTGGAAAACTTATCGGTGTTCAGAGAGCTCAAATTTCTAAACTTGAAAACAACACTACAAATGTAACGGTAGAGACCGTACTACGTGTTTTTAGTGCGTTAAAAGCCAAGGTCAATTTTAATGTTGAATTACTAAATAATTCGGTTAAAATCGCTTAACAAAACGGAATCTTTCTGCTATTTATATTTTAGCGTTCGCATTTCATTTCGTCAACCAATCCATCCAATCTCCTGCTACTTTATCCCAATTGTATTCCTCTTCAATAATTTCGCCATGTTCGTTTTTTGGAAAATAATTGTGTTCTAGACCTACGTAACTTTTAAAAGTAATATTTCTTTTGTGTTGCTGAATGGCTTCAATTTGAAATAAATCATTATACGCCACACTCCAATCTTCGGTTCCGTACGTAATTAAAACGGGAATTTTCAACTGCATCAGATTGTCCCGTTGCGGAAGCGAAAAACTATAAGTTGCTTTGAAAGTGTCACCACCGTCGTATTGAATTTGGGTCGGATTGGCAACGATATTCTTCCAATGCTCGACCACTTTTTGGCCTTGTGGCAAACTTTCGGTTTCTTGAGACCGACTTTGTTCTAAAATGCTTGTAATTCTTCCGTAGGGATTTCCTCCAGAATAAATGAGATGTGTGATTTTTTTATTCAAAGACGCCATTTTTACCGCAACCGTACTTCCTTCTGAATGTCCGGCGACTAAAAGTTGGTTGGTTTTGACCCATCGCTCTTTAAATAATTGTTTCAAAATCGAATTATTTCTAAACACATAATAGTCCAAATAATTTCTATCAATGTAGCCTTTGGGTGGAATTTCGTGCTCTTTGTCTTTGAAAAACATGTAGTTTTTACCCAATTTATTGACGTTTGAAATAATCGGAACAAATGGTTTGCCAATAATTACAATATGAAATTCATCCAAAAAAGGAGTTTCGTCGAAAGGCAAAGTTCCGTACAAACCCGTTTCATCGTACTTCACGACCGGTTGTGGCAAACTTCCTTGACAAAAAAGAAATAAAGGCTTTGCTATTTTTTCTTCGCCTGGTTTTGAAATCACAATAATATTCACTGGGTCGTCCAAATATTTCATTTTGATGTGTCGGTACCCAAAATCTTCTGGAATTTTTTGAGCGAATGCAAAGGTTTTGGACAGTAAAAACATAGTAATGTAAATTATGTGATTCATCGTTTTGATTTGATTACAAATGTGGGTTTAAATACGCATTGCGAACGTTAATCGTAGGTTAATGCTGGGTTAATGTGTAATTTATGTGAGAAAAGATGTATTTTTGAAGAGTATTTATAAACTTATGCGACAAAAAATAAACGTATTGATTATTATTTCTTCGGCAGTTTTGGTCGGGTTGATTGTGATGCAATATTTCTTGGTCAAAACCGCTTACGAATATAAAGTAGAGCAATTTCGGCTGGAAGTGAAAGAGAAAATTGCCAAAATCACCAACGATTATAGTGATATTGATTCAACTTTATTTGTCAAAAAAGATTTGTACTATAAGCAAGTTGCTGTGGATTATTTATTGAATCCCGATCGAAAAGAACGCATCAAGCAATCGATTTTGCAAAACAGTTTTAAAAAAGAACTGACGCTAAAATTGCAAAGAGCGTTTCAAAAATAGATTCCGGATTTAGGAATTTAAGAGTAAACATAAAAAACTGATTTTTTCGCAAGAATATTTTTAATAGTGCTACAAAATCTAAATCAAATATCGAACCTTGTTCTAATAACAGCTATAAGTTTTTCTACTGTTTCTTTATCTGGCATAACTAAAACAACACTATTGTTCAAGGATTTATCTTTACTTACCTGCTTGTTAATATTAATTTCAATTTTTGGAATACTTTGATCAAACAAATCTTTTATTTCTACATGAAATATTTGTGCTAATTTTGGTATGTGCTCAGATTTGATATCATTGGTTTGATTCTCCCAATTAGCATAAGTATTTTTATCTACCCCTACTAAATCTGCAACGTCTTGTTGACTTAATTTAGTTTTTGATCTTAATCTTTTTATATTTGTTCCTACACCCATTTTATTTTTTTACAAAAATAATAAAAACCCAAAAATATAGGTATGATTTACCCAACTTTTTTAACAATTAATTTAAAAACGATATTAAATTTGCAAATGTCATTTTAACATTTTATATGAAAAAAATAAAGTGCACGTTATTTTTACATTGCAAATGAAAAATGATTACTCATTTATTAACAATTTATTATTTCATTATGAAAAAAGTATTTTTATTTGCATTTTTGTTATGTACAATCGTAGCTTCTGCTGCAAGAGTTGTGCGTTTTGTTGGTACATGTGGGTTATCCACAACAAGGTCTTTTCCAGATGGTACAACTGATGCACAAGTTGCAAATGCATACAGAGCTTGGAATTCAAATAATTGCAACGAATATGTTGCAAATGTTAGAATAGTGAAAATCATCGCAGACAATTAAAAAATTCAGGCTATCAGTTCATTAATTTGAAAGATAGCCTGTATTATAACCATTAAAGAGAAAAAATGAAAAAATACTTTACGATTTTCTGTACACTTATGTACTTGGCAAATGTTA
>NZ_JBIPPD010000258.1:0-3946 GCF_044368625.1 Flavobacterium sp.
TTTACTGCTTATTTTTGCAGATGTATTTTTGGTAAAAAATCTAAAAACTCAAAAAGTGGGTTCTTAAGGAATGACTATTTATGAATTAGTGTGCCGTTTTTCTGGTCCGAAATCCTCGTAACACAGCAAAATCTGCCAGAAAAATCAAAACTAATTATTTGAAATTCATTAATTATGACTTTAAAGATACTTAATTGTTCTGAATTTCTGCTAACTGCAAAAAAAATCCCTTTTGAAATGCGATTTCAAAAGGGATTTTTGGTTTATGTAACGTTCCGCCGCTTCTCGTCAGTTGCGAAGTTCGGAACGAATTATTTTCTGTTAAAGATAAAAATTCTTGCGAAACGTAAACGTGAACTTACCACAAAATTCGCAATTGCGAGAAACGGCTGTTATAGCTGGCTCTTTAATAAACCTTTTCAATCAATCCAGTAATACAACCAGAACAGATTTGCAATTCGGAATTTCTCTCTTTTATATGTTCAATTAGTTTTTTGCATTCTTTTGGATAATCAATTTCTTTTTCGGTTAGTAAATTAAATCCTAAAACTGCAAATGATTGTCTTTCACAATTAAAACTTGTGAGAATCTTTTTTAACTTTTCAACATTTCCATTTTCAACAAGTTTTTTAATTTGCAGCCCTTCTTTGGTGTATGGTGAACCATCACCACAATACATTGCAAAGGTTTCGTGTAAAGAAATTTCTTTTAATAAATCTTTGTATGTCTTATTTGATTTGTAAAATAAGTTTCGCTTTTCGATCTAATCTTTGAGAGCATTTTTGTTTAAATTTTCAAAGGAATATTTTTTGAAATATTCTGTTTTTAAGGATTTTAAATAAATTGACTCATTTTTGGTTATCAAGTCAATTTGATATTGCCACATATCAAACTGAACTCTTATTCTGTTATGATTAAATCCAAAATCAATTGACCGATTTAGATAAGAATCAACAAAATTGTTTTTTTGGTCTTTAAAAGTCAACTTAACTGAATCAAGTTTACTTTTTAATTTTCCAAAATCATTTTCTGATGATATTATTTTCTTTATTTTCTGAAAATTCTTTTCCGCTTCAACTTCTGTTTGAGCGTAATTTTCACAAACAAGAAAAAATGTCAATAATAAAAAAAGTGTCTTCATTTAGGATTTTTTTGGAGCTTGCCTATAACGTTCCCGCGCTACAGCGGGTTTGGGACTAAATTAAGCCCTATTTTCGGATTTGCCAAATCTTCCAAATACAAAACCAACTTTCCATTAAGCCAATTGCCCAAATCCGTTGTAGCGTGTGTTGGCGGTAGTTTTTATTGCGGAGGTTGATTTTCTAAATTAATTTGTCCGCTGGATTTTATTTTTTTTATTTGGTCATATGATTGATAAAACATCCAAACTGTCAATAAAGAAAAAATTATGCCACCCCAAAAGAAAACACTTTCTATTGTTGTCAATGGAAGTAAAATTTTGTTAACTGGGTCGTTTGTGTCTTTTGGTGTCGGGATAGACTTTATTGTTGTAATAATTGAAAAATATGCACCCCAAGCTAACGAAGAAATAAATACAAAAAGGTCTGCCAAAATTGATTTTCCTTTTAGAGAACTTAAATGGTCTTCTGTTACTAGATAATATGTTTCCTGTCTTTGTCTAACAGTGGCCTGAACAAGACCATTTGAAGATGATATGGTTAAATCTGCCATTTTTTAATTCTTTTTTGTATACTCAATTCCGCTGTTAGGATATTTTGCTTTTAGTTCTGTAGCCGTTTTTTCACGAAAGTCTTCGATTTCCATTTGAGTAGGCAAAACAAGATTTTTGTTAGAATTTAAAAGTTTCTCTAAAATTTTCTCTAGTACTCCAATTCTAAAATCATTATCAATAATTTGATTCGCAATGTCTATATCGCCAATTTTAATTCCCATTTCTGTTATATTTATATGTTATTGAATTCTTCATTCTCTCTTAAAATTACCGCCAACTAGTATATACTCGCTACAAACTAGCGTATATACATCCAAAATCGGGTCGATTGGCGCTAGTTTCTTTGATTTATTACTCCTTCAAATATAATAATTTTTTCTTACAAATAACCTAAAAAGCGGTGGTGTTTTCTAACAAAAAATCCCTTTTGAAATTCGATTTCAAAAGGGATTTTTGGTTTATGTAACGTTTTGCTGCTTCGCGTTCTCTAGTGACCTAATCGAAGATAAGTTGATTGTATTAATACGTTTTCAGTCATTTTTTATTCGAGTGGAATGTAGCATTTGTAGTTTCCATCCATTTTCTGTTAAAATTGCCGTTGCGCTTTCCAGCCAATGCGCCTTTCTAATGATTGTGTTATCTGTTGAGAATGTTGCATAATTGTGGTACGCGACCCAAGCCATTCCGTTTGCGATTTTAATTTCAATAATTTCAATTGTATTCTTTCGTTTTGGATTCGGTTTCCGGAGTTTGGCCTTATCCAAATAATTGGCAATCGTATCGTTATTCCAAACTTCTCCATGCTCCAAAAGCAAAAAATCCTTTGTGTAGTATTTATCAATATTCTTAGCGTTTAATTCAGACCATATTTCGTCAAAAGATTTCATAATTAATTCCTTTATCTGCGATTTGTCTGTTTCCATTGAGCTTTGTCCAAATGATGCCATTGCGATGCAAAGTATAAAAATTATAGTCGTACGTTTTTTCATTTTTTTTAATTAATGTTAAGGTTATTGTAGTAATTGAGGTTCGGGCTTATTTTAAAAACCATTCCTCTTTTTTCAAACTATAAACATAATTAACTTTTGGTGGTTCACCAAAATAAGCCACTTCTTGTTCTCCAATTTTAGTAGTTCCTAATCTTTTAATCGCTATTTGAGAACGGATATTGTCTGCACCGATGTGAAAATAAACCACAGATACAAATTGAAAAATATAATCCAACATTACTTTCTTTACGGAAAGGTTTATTCCGGTTCCCCAATATTTTGTGGCATAAAAAGTATACCCGATAAATATGCTTTTTTCCTCTGGATTATAATCATAAAAGCGAGTGCTTCCTATGGCACTATTGCTGGATTTATCGACAATTTTAAATGCACCCTTGCTTTGTATTGCCCCATCAAAAAAAGTGTTGAATACTTCTTTTTTCCAACGGTCTTTATTGGGGTGTTGTTCCCATATTTTTGGATCAGCCGACACGGCATACAAGTCCTCAAAATCCTGTTCAAGCAAAGGATAAAGAATCACTTTGTCATTTTCTAATATCATTTGAATGGTAATATCCATTTCTATTTTTGCTTTAATTGTTGGTTAATTATGCTTGTTGGCAAAGTCAGACTGCGAAAAAAACGTACACAATCCTACCAACAAATATATTTAAATAGATTTAAGAAAAATAAATATTTTGTGTGTTTAAGAATGCAACACATCCAAGGGATTTTCTGTCATTATCAACAAGTAGCAAAATAAAAGAGTTCTTCTAGCGCAAGAATTCTATTTGTACCAATTTTAATTTTGAATGTAGTTACTTTTGATTGTGTTCACGAGCGGGACACTCGCGCCCAATGTCATTAAGTTAAGAAAAAAATACACTCGGTTTTGTCATTCCGACGAAGGAGGAATCTCAACAAACGTGAGCAACTAACATGAGATTCTTCCTTCGTCAGAATGACAAATAAAGCTTAACTTAATGACATTGCGCTCGCGCCAGCTCAGGGTATAGTACCAATGTATGGTTAATGAGGAACTGGCTGCGGGATAAAGAACCCTTGCTTTTGCCAAACGGTGTTTGTCTGCAGTTTTTTTTAAGTAATAAATTTATTTAGTTTTTCGATTACATTTTCGGGTTTCTTTTTAAGAAAATCAATGTTTAAACTCAAAGGTGTGTTTTCTGTGTAATTGCAAATTTTATAAATTATTTTCTTTAATAAATTTCCTTCATTTTCAATAATACTTTTAGGATTTTCTAAA
>NZ_JBIPPD010000259.1:0-3943 GCF_044368625.1 Flavobacterium sp.
TATCAATTAATAACAGACCTATTAGAAAATTCAATTATCTTAGTCCAATTGAAACTCTAAATAATAAGTTTGTTGCACTTATGAATTGAACACAGCAAAAAAAAAAAACACAAACCGTAATGATTTGTGTTTTCTAAATTTATTCAGGAACAAAAATGTAATATTCCCAGGGTTTAAATAGATGCTTTTGTTGTTTTGTATAAATGACTTTCTCGTTGGTCAGGTAATTGACAAATGTACCTTCTAACGGAAGCGTAAAATTGACATTTTGACCCGAAAGATTACCCAAATAAATCACTTTCTTGTCTTTGTTCACCCTACTAAATGCCATAATCATTTTATCGTTTGAGGTTTTGATTCGATTGAAAATAGCCGCTTTTTTTGCTCCATTCAATGCAGAATTATTGTTTTTTAAAGCACCTAATTTTTCATAAAGCGCAAACATTTTTCCTTTAGTTTTTGGAATAGAATCTTTCTCGAAGAATTTTAATCTTCTTTTCAATTCGTATTCTTGACCTGTATAAATTAGTGGCATTCCCGGCATCATATAAGTCAATGCGGTTAAGGCTTCGACCCCATCACCCATTCGTTCGTATTCGGTTCCGTTCCAAGAATTTTCGTCGTGATTAGAGGTGAAGTTCATAAAATAAGCAGTTGACGGGTACTCTTTTTTGATTTTTGCAAAAAGCGAATCGATATCAGCAACTGTTTTTTTGTTTTTGTTAAGGTCGTTCATTAAGTGGTGCGCTTCCCATCCGTAACCCATATCAAATAAATCATTTTTAAAAAGATACTCTTTATTGGATTCCATCAACATGAAAAGGGGCTTTGCTTCACGCAATTTGGGAACGGCAAATTCCCAGAAGGAAGTGGGTACATTATCGGCCACATCACAACGGAAGCCATCAATGTTTAACTCTTTTACCCAATACAGCATTTCCTCCTTCATCACTTCGTGCAAATCTGGATTGCTGTAATCCAAATGTGCTACATCAGTCCAACCCCAAGATTCGCCCGTTTCGGGATTCAGTGGATCTGTAACTTCTCCTTTCGCATTTTTATGGTAATATTCGGGATTGGTTTTAATCCATTTATGGTCCCAACCGGTGTGATTGGCAACCCAATCCAAAATAACATACATGCCATTATCGTGAGCGGTTTGCACCAAATCTTGAAAATCACTTTTGCTTCCCATATCGGCATTGATCCCTCTATAATCTGAAATGGAATAGTAACTTCCAAGGTATTTTGCACGTTCTTTTTCGTCTTCAATTTCGGTTACCACTCTGCCGTCTGTTGCCTTTCTCTTGGTCATCGATATGGGTTGAATGGGCATTACCCAAATCACTTTTACTCCCAATTTCTTCAATTCAGGAATGTCTTTAGTGAAGGCTTCAAAAGTTCCTTCGGGAGAGTATTGCCGAATATTGGCTTCGTAGATGACGGCGTTTTCAGCAGCTTCGTTAGTGAAAGCTGCTAATTTTTCAGAAACTTTATCGGTTTCTTTATCGTTTTTGCAACTGATAAATACCAGTGTTAGTGCTAGTAAGATTGTTTTTTTCATAATTTTCAACATTTATGTTTTTTAAAACATTAAAGAATTAAGGTTCATTAAGTTCAACCTTAACTTGTTTTAATTCCTTAATGGTTCCATTTTTTCTACCTCAACTCTAAAATCATAACCGATTTTCCTTCCAATGAAATTTCGCTTGAAACATCAACGGTTTTTCCAGAAAGCACATCTTTTCCTGATTTAAAACTTTGGATATTTTCTTGAAAGCGATTGGTTTTGATGTTTTTTGCTTCCGCAGCATTGTTAATTACTACCATAACGGTTTCTTTTTCGTCGTATCTGAAATACACATATACATTATTCTCCGGAATGTAATGCGTCATTTTTCCGAAGTGAACAACGCTTTTATTTTTTCTCCATTGAAATAACTTAGAAGTCACGTCAAAAAATTTGTTTTGCTCTTCGGTTCTTCCGGATTTTGCGAAAGCGTTATTTTTATCACCTTCCCAACCTCCAGGGAAATCCTGTCGAATATCCGCATCGCCTTTTCCTTTGTCGCCTGCCATACCAATTTCGGAACCGTAATACAGTTGCGGAATTCCACGAACGGTAGCCAATAGTGCCATAGCCATCGTATATTTTTTGATATCATTTTTATAGTTTTGATTAAACCGTCCGGTGTCGTGATTTTCGACGAAAGTCAATAAATTATTGGGATTTTCATACAGAAAATCGTTGGTAAAATTATCATACACTTTGATCATTCCGTCGTTCCAAGAGGCATTATCTTCATTAAAAACGTTTCCAAAAGCATCATGTAGTGTAAAATCCATCACACTTGGACAGTGCGAATTGTAACTTTGAATTGCACTTATTGGACTGTCTTTTTGCCAATACGAAATTTGAGCTTGGTCGTGCATCCATACCTCGGCAACGATGTTGAAATTCGGATATTCATCGGTAATGGCTTTGGTCCATTTTGCAATTCCTGCTTTATCGTTATAGGAATAGGTATCAACTCTAAAACCGTCCAAATCGGCATATTCAATCCACCAAATGGCGTTTTGCGTGATGTAATTGAGCACCAAAGGATTCGACTGATTTAAATCGGGCATCGAAGGAACAAACCAACCGTCCATACAATATTTGGCATCAATTGCAGAAGCATTGGTGTCAAATTGCGTTGTCATTCGATAATTAGATTGTGCAAAACCAGGAAATTGATGAAACCAATCGTAAGTAGGCAGATCTTTAAACATCCAATGTTCGGCACCCCAGTGATTGGTTACATAATCTTTGATTAATTTCATACCTCTTTTTTTCATTTCGGCAGAAAGTTGTACATATTCTTCGTTGGTTCCGTAACGAGGGTCAATTCTATAAACATCGGATTGACCGTAGGTGTGGTACGAATAACCCTTATCATTGTCCTCGCAAAGTGGTGTACTCCAAAGTGCCGTAACGCCTAATTCTTGTAAATAATCCAAATGATTTATAACGCCTTGAATGTCTCCTCCGTGACGACCGCCAGGCAAACTACGATTGACTTTTTCGTTCAAACTTGGATTACTGTCGTTATTTGGATTTCCATTGGAAAAACGATCTGGCATAATTAAATACATCATGTCTGACGAATCAAAACTTTTCCTAAATCTTGAATTTTCTTTGCGTTTGCGAAGCTGATACTTTTGAGTAAAAACTGTTTTTTTATTTTTTGAAAAAGAAAAAGTAAGCTCTTGAGCGGGTACGTTTTTAGTATCAATGCTGACAAAAATATAATTCGGATTTTCTGTTTTTCTGACATTGTTAATGATGACATTATTGGAAACAGAAACTTCATTTTGAGCAATGTTTTTACCGTAAAATAAAATCTGAACCTCTGGATTTTGCATATTGGCATACCAAAACGGCGGTTCTACTTTATCAATTTGGGCGAAAGCTGAAAACGAAATAAATAGAATAAAAAGGAAGTTGTTTTTGAATTGCTTCATATTTTTAACATTAAGAAGTTACGTTTTTTTATTAAGAAAAATTAAGGTATTAAATTTTTGAAGTGTTCGTTTACTAAAGGTCTAACACTTTTTGTTATATTATCGGTATAAAAATTTATCAGCAAGCCTTGGGGTTTTTCTAGCAAACTCATATACGTTAAAAGTTGTGCCTCGTGAACTGGAAGCAAATGCTCAACCGATTTGACTTCTATAACAATTAAATCATTAACAATTAAATCGAGTCTTAATTCTGTTTCAATATCGATTTCTCTATATTTTAGTTTAACTCTTCTTTGACTTTCAACATAAAATCCGTTAAAAAGTAATTCCTCTTTCAGACATTTCTCATAAACGGATTCTAACAATCCAGGACCAAGTGCTTTATGAACCGTAATCGCACAACCTACAATTTCATAGCTTAATTGTGTAATTTCTTTTT
>NZ_JBIPPD010000070.1:0-13990 GCF_044368625.1 Flavobacterium sp.
AAATATAAAACTGAAATTTGTAAATTATTAAGCTATCTTTGGGAAATAATAAAGTTATGACAAAGCAAAAATTTTTAATTTACGGTAGCATTTTGTTGATGCTCATGTTTTCATGCAACTCTGAATTTGAAGAAATATTAGAAGTTGAAGAACAGAGTAATCAATATGCAGGACGTGCTTCAAGTTCTATACCTTTTACTGTTACAAATATGCAGACCGCTTTACAAAGTGTTTTGATATATTATATGCAACAAAACAAACCAGATGTCGTAGCACAATTCTCTAATTATGAAGTAAATACTACACATTACTACTATAAATTTACTCCTACAGATTCCACACAGTACAAATTGTTGATGAATGACACTTTAATTGATGTATCGATACAACCTTTTGAAGCTGAACATATTGAACCAACCAGAGATTATAGTGATACTGAAATTCCTGCATTCTATGCTATTGTAAAAGCAGACCATCAAATTCCCGCAAATGTTCCAGTAACAGTTCTAGAAAATCTTCATTTTACCAATGAAGATGCTTTAGACGACAGCAATAAAACAGAAATTGAATTTTTATTAAATCTGACTTTTGAATCACGGCGGTTGCAAAATTACTTGTATGAAGATGAGCGTGAAGATGAATATTACGATTTCAATGCAGAAGATAAAATTAGTATAAAACTTCCAAAAAAGTGGCGTCCTTCAGGAAGAGTTCGTGTCGAAGAAGACCGATTAACAACTTTAAATTACAACACTCGCGTTTATGTACCTATTAGAGGCGCTCGCGTTAACATGCTCAAATGGGGTTTTCTTCAAGTAGAACATGGTTTTACCAATGAAAACGGAAATTTTTCTGGCGGGACTACTTGGACAAATCATATCACATACAATTTAAAATTTAAACACAGTTTTTGTGTTGTTAGAGAAGGAAACTTTTTTGACACAGCTAATCATAAGTCGGATTCGCATCATAGACGAGCTTGGAATCATGATTTTAACACTGGCGGTAGAAGTCATTTTTATGCTCTAGTTTATAATGCTTCTTATGATTACTACTTTAGAGTGGTAAGTTTGTATAATTTACATTTTCCTTGGGGTACAACTATTTCAGCTAAATATCATGGTTCTGACTCAAGTAATAGTCCATATTGGATTCCGTTTAACTCAACAATACGAGTTGCTAGATTAAATGATGATGGAAGTTACAGAAATAGCGACGGAATATATGCCTCAACAGTACATGAGTTAACACACGAAAGCCATCGACGGATGGATGCTGGAATATTTGCTTTTATTCATACTGGCGATTCCAAAGAACGCCGTTTAATGAGAGAAAGTTGGGCAGAAGGTGTAGAAACTATTGTAACTAATCAAAGATACTTATTTCTATTCCCTGGTTACACAGCATCAAATGGTGACGGAGGTTTTGGTACAAATTTGTGGAATGGTAGTAAACAAAGAGTGGCAGTGGCTGCAATGACTGTATATACTCCATTGGTTATTGATTTGAATGACAATTTGAACCAAAACTTACTACCAGGAACGGGTGGTTTACTTCCTACTGATCGTGTTTCAGGTTATACAATACGTCAGATGCAATCAGCACTTAAAAATTCGAGAACGTTAACTGAATGGAGAGATAAACTAGTTAATAACAACGTAAATCCTACAGAAGGTAATATTGATGATGTGTTTGACTACGCAATAACCGTGAAGAATAACTAATAAATGTTTAAATTATGAGATTACTAATGTTTTTTCTAGTTATAATAATGTGTTCAGGTTGTACAGATACTGGTGATACTGTTATTAGAAATATTCGTTTTAAAAACAGCGCAAGTCAGTCTGTTCAAATACTATGTTACAATCAAAATGTTTTGGCTGCTTCCGAAAATATAAGCCCCAACGCATTTGGAAGAGACTATAACACAAGTGCAACTTTTCTAGGTTTTACTGTTTTTGATTCTATTGTTATGAAGTTCCCCTTAAATAAAGGTTATATATGTTCATTGTCAGATAACACGATTTGTTTTCCAGATAAAGGTGGACCATTGTCTCTAGATGCGAATGACTTTATTAAAGAAGGTAGCAATTATTATTACGATATTACCGAAGAAGATTATCAAAATGCATTTGATTTGTAGGATATATTATTTTGACTGTGTTGATTTTGATTACTACTAAAATGGTTAATTTAAAAGAGGCAACACAGTTTCAATGAAACTATAAAAATTCGCACTGATTTTAAAAAATTAAACATGAAAACAGTTACAATTGTACTTTTATTATTAATGTGTTTTACGCTAAACGCTCAAAACTATACTTTTAGTAATTTAACGGGAAGTTATTCTAATTTAACAGGGACATCTTCAATAAGCAACGGCGAAATTTGGGACGATCCTGAATATTCGTTACAACTACCATTTAATATTAACGTAAACGGCACAAATGGTAATCTTTTTACCATCTATGACGGAACAATGCTTTTGGCAAATAATACATCTGCTCAAGGATTTTTTATTTTTTTTGCTGATTTAGAAGACCGCGGTAGTAATGGTTCTACATCGCTTTCGCCAATAAGCTATAAAATTGACGGTACCGTAGGTAGTAGAATTGCAAAAATAGAATTCAAAAATTGTGGTGCATACAGTGACTTTAGCAAAACTATGTTTGTTAATTTTCAAGTATGGCTCTACGAGAGCTCAAATATCATTGAATACCGCTACGGGCCAAGTTCTATAACAAACCCAAACCTTTTTTATGATGAACAAACTGGGCCAGTTGTGGGTTTTACAGGCGTTGACGAGGAGAATGAATTTACAGATTCTTACTTATTAACTGGTGCTGCAAATAGCCCAACACTATCCACTACGAACAACTTTTCTTTTTTAAACGGAACACCAAGTGCAAATAGAATTTTTCGATTTACACCCACAAATTTAAGTACAACAGAAGTTAGTAAATCACAAGTTTCGCTTTATCCAAATCCATTTAAAGATGTGATTTCAGTTCAAGGTATAGATCAAACTTTCGGTTATGAGATTTATGATTTGCAAGGAAAACTCATTCAAAACAATAATTTACATTCTTGCTCAATTCCTATAAATACTGCATCTTTCGCTTCGGGAATCTATTTTATGAAAATTAATATTGACGATACGACTGTAATCAAAAAAATTATTAAAATGTAATATTGTTGATTGATTTCTTTTAGGATGAAAAAGTAGATATAAGGTTTATCAACACAAGGAATTAATATCAGAAAACAACCTTTACCTCCTAAACTCCACCACTTCTTCCTCCACTTTTAAAAACACGTTTTGACCTTCGTCAAGAGGAAAAGGATTTTCAAAAAACAACACTTTCTTATCGTAAACGCCTTTTATTAAAAATGTATTCCCTTTATAATACGACTGTTTTACGGTAACTTCTAGATTGCTTTTATCAGTCAAAAATAATTCATGCGAATAGACCAAAATAGTTTCAGAGGCAAAAATATCTGAGGTAATCAACCGCAACGGAATTTCGTTGACTTCGCCAAAAAGCGATGCGGTATATTTACTTTCTGGTTTCAAATAAATCTTAGGCGAAGCATTATGCGCTAAAATTTTACCTTCTTTCATCACAATCGTTTCGTCTGAAAAGGAAAGCGCATCAATACTGTCGTGCGTGGCAATAATGCAGGTAATTCCTTTATTTTTTAAATACGAAAATAAATTTCTACGCAAAGCACCTTTTCTAAAACTGTCGATGTTACTAAAAGGTTCGTCGAGCAACAAAACTTCAGGCTCTACCGCTAAAACACTCGCCAAAGCTACTCGCTGTTGTTGACCACCACTCAAATATTTGGCTTTTGTATCGGCAAATTCGGTCATTTCTACCATTTCAAGTAGTTCCTGAACCCGTTGCTTTTTTTGTTCGGGATAAATATTGGAGAGAAATTTTCCAACATTTTCGGCAACCGTGGTGTATGGCATCAAATCAAAATCTTGTGCCAAATATTTCATACTTTCAACTCCGGGAACCAAATTATATTTAGGACCCAACACTGGAATGGAATCCAAAAAAATTGTTCCTGAGTCTAAATTATAAAGTCCGTATATTAATTTAAGTAGCGTGCTTTTCCCGCAACCACTTTCTCCAATGATGGCAACATTCGATCCTTTTTGAATAGTAAAACTAAGGTCGGAAATGACGGTTTTGGAATCGTATGCAAAGGAAATATTTTGAACTTGGAGCATTGTAAACTTTTTTTTTGAAGTGCAAAAATACTACATTTAAGGCAGGTCAGCATTGTTAAAAAAGCGGTTTTTTTTGTTTAAGGGAATCGGATTTCGTGGCGGAGGTGGTGATGCACTTTCTCCGCGTGAAGGATGGAAATGAAGCTCTCCCGATTTTTTCATCGGGAAGCGGGAATGGACAGCCTGACGCCTTTCGTTCGGGTTGGGCATCGTCCTGAAAGGCGATGTCAACCCGAACGAAAGGGGGCACGCCCAAAAAAACAAGGACGAAATCCTTTGCAGAATTCCGCCCTCAACCAATTAACCAATAAAAAAAACTATGAACCTAAAATGTATTTTTGATACGTTGTAGTATGTACTTTTGCTTTTAAGTCGTGCAGCAAATTGTAAAGCCCAAAAAATGTTCGGTTGATGTACAAAAAGTGTTTGGACCCTCGATTACCGTTCATTTTTCGCAGTTGTGTGTCTTTCGAAAATTCTTCTCCCATACTGGCAATTTGACTGAAGAATTCCTCATCAGAAAAGTCGAAGGAATCGCCGTGAAATGGTTGCGTAAACAAACTCAACAATTGGTGGAATAATCCGGTAAAATACTTTACTTCTTCGGGAGTGTCGTCCGTTCGGAGAATTTCCAGCTCGTATAATTTAGTACGAAACAACTCTGGATTATCGATCACAGCCGGAACGGCCAATTCAAAATAAGGAATGTAAAAATCCTCTGGAATGTGCTTGATGCAGCCAAAATCGATGGCGATTAAGTTTCCGCTATTGTCAATCAGGAAATTTCCTGGATGCGGATCGGCATGGACTTGTTTGAGTCCGTGGATTTGAAACATGTAAAAATCCCATAAGGCTTGCCCCAATTGATTTCCTAACGCTGGATCCGTGTTTTTAGGTGCAAATTCCGATAAATGTTGGCCTTCCATCCAATCCATCGTAAGGATTTTTTCGGAAGACCATTCGGGATAATAAACCGGGAATTTGAGGTTTGGAATCTTGCTACAAGCTTGAGCAATGCTCATCCCTTGACGCAATTCGAGCGCATAATCGGTTTCTTCTAGTAACTTATTTTCAACTTCCTTAAAATATTTTTCAGAATCTTTGCCTTGTAAATTGAACATTTTGATGGCAAAAGGTTTTACAATTGACAAATCCGAGCTAATGCTTTCCGCCACACCTGGATATTGTATTTTAACCGCCAATTGTTTACCTTCTTTTGTTGCTCGATGCACTTGTCCGATACTTGCGGCATTTACCGATTCGGCAGTAAAAGTGTCAAAAAGCACTTCTGGTTCGTAGCCCAAATAGCGTTTGAATGTTTTTCGAACCAAGGGTGCCGATAGTGGTGGCACTGAAAATTGTGCCAACGAAAATTTCTCCACATAGGCTTTGGGCATGATATTCTTGTCCATACTTAACATTTGAGCGACTTTCAAAGCGCTGCCCTTCAAATTTTTAAGTCCATCGTAAATATCCTCGGCATTATTTTCGTTGAGTTTATCGCGGTTTAAAGATGGGTTCACGATTTTTTCGCCGTAATACGAAATATAATTTCCGCCGATTTTGAAACCGGTTTTTACCAACTGACCTGCTCGTTCAATTTTAGTGGTGGGTATTTTATCTAATGTTTTCATAGTTTTTTTTTGGCAAAAAATTACATTTTACGTTCGCTCCAGAGAAATTTTCCCAGGTCGATGATGTTTTCCAAGGGCTGTGAATCCAACAAATCCACAACGGTGTTTACCGATTTTTCGATGACGATGTCGGTTCTTTCAAATCCCTTAGAATTATCTTCCATCCAAAATTTCAAAATCAGTAAAAACTGAATCCAAGCGCCTTCACTGTAAACTGGTTTTGTTATTTTAGACAAGGTTTTAATTCTGCTTTCTTCTACTGCAATATTGTTTTTTACAAATTCTTTGAACGTTGTGCGAATTTGCTTCAACTGCATTAAATTTCGCATTCCTTCTTTGTTATCTTTTAAAACGTACATCACATAACTGCGATTTAGCGTCAAAATTTCGAATAGCGTAAAATACAGCGTCAATAATTTATTTTTTGGAGAAAAATTAGCAAATGAGGCATCGTTGTGCAACGTTGAAATGGCGTTTTCTAAAAACTTATTCCAAATTTCTTGCTTCAAACCTTCAAAGGAACCGAAGAAAGTGTAAAAATCACTTTCTTCAATATTGTTTTTCTTACAAAACGCATAAACTGTTTTGGGTTCGTGTTCTTCGAGCAAAATTTGATCCATATAAAGGCTGATGATGTGATTGTCATCAATCATTTTGGGTTCAATAATCGGTTCAGGTGGGGTAACTTTGGTAGTTTTCTTTGCAGTTGCCATTCGATAAAAGATTAAATTAATTGGTACTGTAAATTTACTTTCAAATATTTCTGAAAATTAAAAACATATGTTAAAAGTCTTTCAAAAAATATGAAGCATAAAAAAACCGTTTCTTTCGAAACGGTTCAATTATTGGGCGAACAAAATTATTTTTTCGCTTCATTCTCAGCGTCTTGAATCATTTTTTGATTTGCAGTAATAGCAAATTCCACACGACGGTTTTTACTTCGCCCGTCTGGAGTTTCATTGGAAGCAATTGGATCTGCAATTCCCATACCTTGAACGGTAAAACGACCTCCATTAATTCCTTTTCCAGTTAAATACGTTCTAACCGAAGCAGCTCTTTCTTGAGACAATTTCAAATTAAAATCGGCTGGACCTGTACTGTCGGTATATCCGTAAATTACAATATCTGTATCTGGATACTGATTGAAAACAGCTACTAATTTATCTAAATTTGTTTTTGCAGTTGCAGTCAAACTCGATTTATTGGTATCAAAACGCACTGCATTTTCATTCAAGGTCAATTTGATTCCTTCACCAACTCGCTCTACATCGGCCCCAGGAATTGCACTATCAATTTCACGGGCTTGCTTATCCATTTTGTTACCAATAACGCCACCGGCTACTCCACCTACTACTCCACCAAGCACAGCACCAAGAGCGCCATTGCCACCTTTTCCTAAATTATTTCCTAAAACGCCTCCAAGAACGGCACCGGCAACAGCTCCAATTCCTGCACCTTTTTGTGTATTATTTGAATTTTTAACTGCATCACAGCTTGTAAAGGTTGTTCCAATTAACATTAAAACTGCAAGTGCAACAACTGATATTTTATTTTTCATAATCTTTAAATTTTTAATTGTTTAACTTTTCAAATTGGTACACCACATCTGTCATTTTTCCACCTACATTGATTTTATCCACCAGTTGGAAAGAAGTTTCTGTTTGATTGGCAACACCTAAAATGTAACCGTCTCTTACTTTTTTTGCCTTTTCACCGGCGTTTAAAACTTTCAACACAAATTGTCCGTCTTTATTTACAAACCAAGAAATGGGTGAACTAAAAGACATGCAATCGGATTTAGTCAAAGCCATTTCGCCTTTATTGTTATTTGAAATAAGCTTCCAATTACTTCCTTCGAAACATTTGGAATCAGCAAGGTTAAAGGACTGTACCTTAATGTATTCTGATCCTGGATAAGTAACCGAACTGATTACCCAATCCCCTTTCATCATACGCTCTGTTTTATTGTCGACTGCCGTATTGGTCACCGACTTGGATTTGCATGCCGCAAAAAAAACGGTAAGCACGCTTAATAGAAATAATTTTCTCATAGTTTCAACATTTAATTTTACGACAAAGATACGTGATTTCATTTTTAAATGTTAAAACACAAAATATATTTTGATTTTCTTAACACCTAGGACAATTTGTCACTTTTTTTCTTTTGGTACTTTATTTGAAAAGTAGTTTATAAGTTTAATCATCTTTTAAATTTAAATAAACAAAATTATGGCAACAGGAAAAATTAATGTTTCAGTAGAAAACATCTTTCCCTTAATAAAAAAATTTTTATACAGCGATCACGAAATTTTTCTACGTGAATTGATTTCGAATGGTACTGACGCCACTTTGAAATTAAAGCATTTGATCAGTATTGGTGAGGCCAAAGTAGAATATGGCAATCCAATTATTGAGGTAAAAATTGATAAAGAAGGAAAAAAACTTCACATTATTGACCAAGGTTTAGGTATGACTGCCGATGAAGTGGAGAAATACATCAACCAAATTGCATTTTCTGGTGCGGAAGAGTTTTTAGAAAAATACAAAGATTCGGCTAAAGATTCTGGAATTATTGGACACTTCGGACTCGGATTTTACTCCGCTTTTATGGTGGCTGAAAAAGTGGAAATCATTACCAAATCATACAAAGAAGAAACAGCAGCACACTGGATTTGCGACGGAAGTCCCGATTTTACTTTAGAATTTTCAGACAAAACGACGCGTGGAACAGAGATTATTTTGCACATTGCAGAAGATTCTTTAGAATTTTTAGAAGAAAACCGAATTTCCACACTGCTCAATAAATACAATAAATTTATGCCGGTTCCGATTAAATTTGGAACTAAAACAGAAACTTTGCCAAAGCCTGCAGATGCGGCTGAAGATTTTGTTGCCGAGGAAGTTGAAGTAGACCACATTATCAATAATCCAAATCCGGCTTGGACTAAAGCACCGACTGAATTAAAAGACGAGGATTATAAAGAATTTTACCGAGAATTGTATCCGATGCAATTTGAAGATCCGTTGTTTCACATCCATTTGAATGTAGATTACCCATTTAACTTAACGGGGATTTTGTATTTTCCAAAGATGGCTGCGGATTTGCAAATTCAAAAAGACAAAATTCAGTTGTATCAAAATCAAGTATACGTGACTGATAATGTAGAAGGAATTGTCCCTGAATTTTTGACGATGCTCAAAGGGGTAATTGACTCTCCGGATATTCCATTGAATGTTTCGCGTTCGTATTTGCAAGCGGATGGTGCTGTGAAAAAAATATCCAATTACATCACTCGAAAAGTTGCAGATAAATTGAAATCGTTGTTCACAGAAAATCGTGAAGATTTCGAGAAAAAATGGAACGATATTAAGATCGTTTTGGAATATGGAATGCTTTCTGAGCCAAAATTTTATGAAAAAGCAGGTGCCTTTGCCTTGTATCCAACTATTAACGGTACCTTTTTTACTTTAGAAGAATTAAAAGAAAAAGTGAAAGAATCACAAACGGATAAAGACGGTAAATTGGTGATCTTGTATGCAAGTAACAAAGAAGCCCAACATTCGTATATAGAAACGGCAAATGAAAAAGGGTATGAAGTATTGCTTTTGGACTCACCGATTATTTCGCACTTGATTCAAAAATTAGAAGCGGATAACGAAAAACTGACTTTTGTACGTGTTGACGCTGATCACATCGACAATTTGATTAAAAAAGACGAAAATACAATTTCAAAACTATCTGAAACCGAACAAGAAAGTTTAAAAACCGTATTGGAAACTTTGGTTCCTCAACCCACTTACAATGTACAATTGCAAGCGATGGACAGCCAATCGGCACCCTTTATCATCACGCAACCGGAGTTTATGCGTCGTATGAAAGAAATGAGTCAGTCAGGTGGTGGCGGTATGTTTGGTATGGGAAATATGCCCGAAATGTACAACTTGGTAGTCAATACCAACTCCGACTTGGCGAATACTATTTTAAACGCAAGCGACAAGACCCATCAAGAACATTTAGTAAAACAAGCGTTGGATTTAGCAAAACTATCTCAAAATTTACTAAAAGGAGAAGATTTAACCGCATTTGTCAAAAGAAGTTTTGAATTAGTCAAATAATTAAGAATTTATAAATACCTTTAAAAATCCCTATTTGTAGGGATTTTTTTTATGCCTTTTATTCCGATTTTTGGCAATTAACATTCAAAACCTTACTTATATGACCGATTTAACGTATACCGCAAATGGAACTTATGACCGTAATGGAATAGCTACCATAAATATTTGTATTCCTGCACCTCCAACTAACAATTCATATCGAACAGAACTGCACAACTTATCTAAAATTACCTCCTCAGGCAGTATTAATGTAATTTTTTGTCATTTTACCAACGGGCAAACAGTTCCACTACAGCATAATAGTTTTGATTACCGAATGGGTTTCGATGTAAACAACTCGCTACGCCATCCAGGAGCTGTTGATTTTGATGAAACCTTAGAAGAAGCGTTATTTATATTTTTTCACGATGAAATTTTTTCACAAAGAGATCGCACCTATTTTTTTAACCATATTGAAGAACTATACCCGTTAATTAAACAACAGGGCAATCAAAATCAAGATGTTTTACTTAAATTAGCAGCAAAATCAACAACTGTACAACCTAGAAAAGTAGGTTTGAGTTTGGTCATAAAACGATAAAAGAGAAAAATGAAATGCACTCTCAAAAGTTATTATTTGTACTGGATATCTGTTTTTCTTTTGACAGGAATAGCAAATGCTCAAAAAGTTGATACAAAAAAACTAGATCATTTATTAGAAAATGGACAACATTTTGCTGCTTTAAAAGAAATTAATGCCGTAGATACATTGTCTGCCAATAAGCATGTACTAGCTTTACTTCATACTTATAAAGCACAATGTTACAGTGCCGACAATAAAAAAGACAAAGCCTTTGAGAGCTATTTACAAGCCAAAAGAGCCTATCTTGAAATTGATAGTTTGGATCAGGCAATGGAAATTAATCTAGATATCGCATACGCTTTAAGTACTAAAAAAAACAACCGAAAAAAAGCAGAAACCTATGCTAGCGAATACCTCAATTATGCGCGTGAAAAAAAAGACAATTTAAAGATTGCCAAAGCTTATTCCGGTTGGGCTACATTAATTATGGAAGAAGCGCCAAAGGAAAGTTTAAGTTTATTTAAAAAATCAATTTACTACAGTGAGAAATCAAAAAGTGACAAACAATTGCAAAATTTGTATTCGAATCTAGCAGTATTGTATAATGAGATGCTTCAAAAACCTGATTCTGCAATTTATTACATTCACAAATCACTGGTTTATGGACGTAAACTTAATGACAATTCCAAAATTTGCATCAGTTTGGTAAATAAAGCCAGTTGTTACTATTACAAAGCTGATTACAACCAAGCTTTAAAATTATTAGACGAGGCACTCGCTATTCCGCTGACGGTTAACAGTAAGAACACTAAAAGCTTTATCTATGAATTTAAAGCAATGAATTACAAAGAATTAGGTGATTTTAAAAAAGCTTTTGAAAATTTAGAAAAGTACAATGAAGAACAACAAGAATTAAATTTTGCACAGCAAGAAATTAATATTTCGGAGTTTAATATAAAATACGAAACCAAAGAAAAGGAAATTGAAAATTTGAACTTGAAAGCAAAAATTCAACGCAGCCAAATTATAACATATACTACTTTGGGATTATTAGCGGTGGCACTTTTAATGTCCGTTTTAATTTATAAAAATATCAGTAAAAAGAAAAAAATTGCCGAACAATCCCAACTCATTCAAAAACAACAATTAGAAAAAACACTGAAAGATCGCGAACTTCAAGACATCGATTTGATCTTGAAAAGTCAGGAAGTGGAACGGCAACAAATAGCCAATGAATTGCACGATAATTTAGGAAGCTTGCTTGCGACTTTAAAATTAAATTTTCAAAATTTAAGTCGGTCTCAGAAGGTAGAGGATCAAACATTGTTTGACAAAACAGATGCTTTGCTCGAAGAAACTTACCAAAAAGTACGTAATATTTCTCACCTCAAGAATATGGGTGTAGTGGGTAACGATGGATTGTTGCCAGCCGTAAAAAAAATGGCTGAAAAAATGACCGTAATCAATCGATTGAAAATCAATGTAATTCCATTTGGATTAACGCAACGTTTGTCCAATACTACAGAGGTTACTTTATTTAGAATTATACAAGAATTGTGTACCAACATCATCAAACATTCGAAAGCTGATGAAGTAAATATTTACTTAACACAGCACAATCAAGAATTAATGAACATTATTATTGAAGACAACGGAGTAGGTTTTGACTATAAAACAGTAGGAAATAAGGATGGTATTGGACTCAAATCCATTGAGAAAAAAGTAGAACAAATGGGTGGAAGTTTTACAGTAGATTCTGTTATTTCAAAAGGAACAACCATCATAATCGAGTTAGCCATATGATACGAATAATTATTGCCGAAGATCATCAAGCATTGATTGATGGGATCAAATTGGTCTTAGAATTTGAAGCCGACATTCAAGTTATTGGAGAAGCCAACGATGGAGAAGCTTTAGTAGAACTTGTTCGGTTAAAGCAACCTGATGTGGTAATCACGGATATTCGGATGCCAAAATGCGATGGGATTTCTGCAACCAAAATTATAAAATCCGAATTTCCCCACATTCAAGTTGTCGGTTTCAGTATGTTTGATCAAGCACAAGCGATGGAACAAATGAAACTTGCTGGAGCTTCCGGTTACATCATGAAAAACTCCTCACTGTTTAAAGTTGTAGAAGCAATCCGAACGGTGGCGCAAAAAAAATTATTTTTCGACACCAATATCATTAGTGACCGAAACACCAGCAGTCACGAAGAAATCCTGTTAAGTAAACGCGAAATTGAGATTGTAAGACTTATTGGCGAAGGCAAAACCTCATCTGAAATTAGTGAAATCCTGTTTATTGAAAAAAGTACTGTAGACACGCATCGAAAAAACATCTTAAAAAAACTGAATATCCACGGAAAAACTGATTTAATGCGATTTGCCGTTGAACGAAAATACGATTTCAACTAACGTATTTTCTGCATAAAATTGCAGTTTGTTTACAAAAAAAACACATTTACGAAATTATAAATATTACATTTGTCGCCCTTTTTAACTTTTAAAAAATGACAAAAAACAACATACTCAAAGGTGTTTTTCTGGTTGGACTTGGTGCAACGAGTTACGGAATGCTTGCCACTTTTGTGAAAATTGCTTACAATGAAGGTTATACCACTGCCGAAGTCACTACTTCGCAATTTATTTATGGCTTAATCGGATTACTGATTATCAATTTAGTTCAGCGAAAAAACAGCAAAACTGTAGTAATCAAACCTTCTCGAAAAAACATAATTCAACTGATTATTGCTGGAACTTCAACAGGCCTAACCAGTCTTTTTTATTACATCGCCGTGAAATATATACCAGTTTCTATTGGCATTGTACTATTGATGCAAACCGTTTGGATGGGGGTTTTGCTCGAATGGTTTTTGGACAAAAAAGCGCCCTCGTTGCAAAAATCGATTGCCGTTTTAGTAGTTTTAATCGGCACGGCATTGGCCATAAACGTGTTTAAAATTAACTACAACGACCCTTCAATCGACTGGATGTCGGGATTATTTTGGGGACTATTGGCCGCTGCTTCTTTTACAACTACGATGTTTACAGCTAATAAAATTGCTACACACGTTTCCGCAGCTCAACGAAGTTTGCTCATGCTTATTGGCGGTGCCGTAATTGTTTTTTCGTTTGCATTAGTTACACAAATCACCCCTTTTAATCTTGACATTTTTACAAAATGGGGCATTGTATTGGCCCTATTTGGCACCATTATTCCTCCTATGCTGTTAAACGCTGGTTTTCCGCATACGGGAATTGGATTAGGCAGTATTGTCGCATCGCTGGAACTTCCCGTATCAGTGTTGATGGCTTATTTTTTACTGCATGAACAAGTGGTTTTTGTGCAATGGATCGGGATTATTGTAATTATTTTAGCGATTGTAATTATGAATCTAAATTTCAAGAAAATGACGAACGTGAACTAATTTTTCTT
>NZ_JBIPPD010000260.1:0-3924 GCF_044368625.1 Flavobacterium sp.
TACTTATACAGTAAATGGCGGAGCGCCTCAAACGGAGTCTGGAACATCAACAGTAGATGGGACTTACAGTTTTTCTACGCCAGTTCTTTCTGCAGCAGCAAATGGATCAGTAATTGAAGTTACTAAAATAACAACGGATCTTGGATGCGAAACTATGTTTACTGGTAAAACAGTCAATTTAGTGGTATATCCTAACCCAACTCTTTCAACAGTTACAACTACTCCAGTTTGTTCAGGTAATACTGCAACTATTGTTTTGTCAGGTTTACTTCCAAATACAGCCGCTGTAGCTTCTTATAAAGTGAACGGAGGAATGACTCAAACACAATCGGGAACTTCTATGGCAAACGGTACTTTTAGTTTTTCTACACCTGTACTTTCTGCTGGGTTTAATAATGTTGTAATAGAAATTACTAACATCACTACTGACAATGGTTGCTCGACCAATTTTACTGGTAAAACAGTTAGTTTAGTAGTATACCCTACGCCAACTCTTTCAACAGTAACTGCTGCACCTGTTTTTGAAGGAAACACAGCGACTATATTGTTGTCAGGTTTAGTCCCTAATACTGCAGGAACTGCAACCTATAAAATCGGTAACGGCCCGGAATTAATCATAGCGGGTACTACTACAAACTCTGGAACATTTAGTATTACCACGCCAGTTTTAGGTTTAGGAGCTAATGGTACAGTGGTTACAATTACTAAAATCACGTCTGATAGTGGATGTGAAACGGCATTTACTGGTAAGAGCGTTACTTTAGTAGTACAACCGAATACAATTCCTGTTAGAAGATCTTCTGATACATTTGAATCTGAAAATCAAACAAAGGCTGAGTTTGTAGTATATCCAAACCCAGTAAGTGATATTTTGAATATTGAAACTTCTTTAGGAATACAATCTGTTGAATTTATAAATTTCAATGGAGTTAAAGTTCTTTCATCAAATCAAAAGCAAATCAATGTATCTCAACTACCTTCTGGAATATACATTGTTAGAATTCAAGATTTAGCTGATAATGTTGTAATGAAGAGAGTTGTCATTAAATAAAGACATGCTATATTTGATGCTTTTCTAATTTGTTAAAAGCATAGATTTTTAAAACACTTGCAAGAGTAATCTTGCAAGTGTTTTTTTTTAATTTCACTTTAATTCTCAACAACTCGAGCGGAGTAAAATGAATTCAGATGATATTTAAAGTTACCCCAGATGAGAAGGCTTCAATTAGTGTCAATTGTTTTACATATCGTTTTATTTGGAACTACTATGTACAAAAAAATCGGAAAATTTACTTTCCGATTTTCTGTATTAACTGCACTGCTTACCAATTATAAAGGTTTCAGTACCCAAATTGAAGCCTAGATTGTACAAGTTTTTTAAATTCCAAAAGCACTTTTTACTTGATCTACAAAATCTAATTTTTCCCATGTAAACAAGTCGACTGTAACCGTTTTTGTATCCCCATACGGATTTGTAAATGTTTTAGTCACTGTTCTTGGTGTTCTGCCCATATGTCCGTATGCTGCGGTTTCGCTGTAAATTGGATTTCTCAATTTCAAACGTTGCTCGATAAAATACGGTCGCATATCAAACAATTCTTCTACTTTTTTGGCAATTTGACCATCTGTAATAGATAGTTTTGAAGTACCGTAGGTATTGATGTAAATACCCATTGGTTTTGCAACACCTATAGCATAGGATACTTGAACCAATATTTCATCTGCTACACCTGCAGCAACCAAATTTTTAGCAATATGGCGTGTGGCATATGCGGCAGAACGATCCACTTTACTTGGGTCTTTTCCAGAGAAAGCGCCACCACCATGTGCTCCTTTTCCGCCATACGTGTCCACAATAATTTTTCTACCTGTCAAACCAGTATCACCGTGAGGTCCGCCAATTACAAATTTGCCAGTAGGATTAATGTGATACTCAATTTTATCATTAAACAGATGTGCATATTGTGGATTGTTTTTGATAATTCGAGGAATTAAGATGTTGACCAAGTCCGATTTGATTTTTGCCAACATTTTAGTCTCTTCGTCAAAGTCATCGTGTTGTGTAGAAATAACAATCGCATCAATTCTCACGGGTTTGTTATTGTCATCGTATTCCAAAGTCACTTGAGATTTAGCATCAGGTCTCAAATAGGTTATCGCACTATTTTCACGACGGAGCACTGCTAATTCTTGTAATAATTTATGAGATAAATCCAAAGCTAACGGCATGTAATCTTCGGTTTCATTGGTGGCATAACCAAACATCATTCCTTGGTCTCCAGCACCTTGGTCTTCGGGATTGGTTCGATCTACCCCTTGATTGATATCGCCCGATTGCTCATGAATAGCCGATAAAATGCCGCAAGAATTGGCATCAAACATATATTCGCTTTTGTTGTATCCAATTTTCCGGATCACTTCTCGTGCGATTTCCTGAACGTCTAAATAGGTCTTTGATTTCACTTCTCCTGCCAAAATTACTTGACCTGTAGTCACTAATGTCTCACAAGCCACTTTGGAATTTGGGTCAAAAGCTAAAAAATTATCAATTAATGCGTCTGAAATTTGATCTGCAATTTTATCAGGATGTCCTTCACTAACAGATTCTGAGGTAAATAAATAAGCCATAAATTACTTTAATTTTATAGAGAAAAAATAATTGCAAGATAGAGCTAAAGAAGTGTTTCTGCTTTAGCATTTTTTTAATGAGGTTGCAATCAGTCAAATTTTCCTCTCGATTTTAGACTGCAAATATAGGAAATGTATTTTGAAACCATTATGTTTTTAGGAATTCTTTATTTGTTTAAATCTTTGTTAAAGTGGTTTTGATAAACGAGATTTGTAATTATTTTCTTACTTTTGTATGTAGTGTTCTTATAAATATTTGTTTTCTTATTTTCTATATTGTTTTAAACTAAATACTTACGTTATGAAAAAAACTTTACTTTCGTTATTGCTTCTTTCGGCAATGGGTTTGAGTGCTCAAACCACAATTTTTGAAGATTCGTTTGATACCTACACCGATTTTGCCATTACAAATGTAGGGTCATGGACACTTATCGACGTGGACTTAAAAAATCCATACTTTATTGGAACTACAACTTTTCCAAATAACGAAGCCGTTAGATCGTTTATGGTTTTTAATGCTACCACAACTACACCTCCTTTAGTGCCAACTGCCACCAGCAATTGGACTGCAAGAACTGGGAATAAAATGATGATGTGTATTGCATCTCAAAATACGCCAACACCATAAGCTTTAAATAATGATTGGTTGATTTCTCCTCAAATGACTTTGGGGTCATCAGGGAACGTATTGACTTTTTGGGCAAAATCTTGTGATACACAGTATGGTGCAGAGAAATTTAAAATTGGAATTTCTTCTGGAAATACCACATCAAATGTAACTTTGTTATCAACAGGTAGTTTTGTTACCACTCCTGCAACAGCAACTTGGACTCTGTAAACTTATGCTGTTCCAGCTTCTTTCAATGGTCAAGCAGTGTATTTTTCAATTAATTGTGTATCTGATGACCAATATGGTTTTGCAGTAGATGATTTTAAGGTGACCACTACAGGTACTTTAAATAATGAAAATTTCTCAAAATCTAATTTTGCAGTCTATCCAAATCCTGCAACGGATGTGATAAATATTTCAAACGTTAATAATCTTGAAATTACAAAATCTACTATTTCCGATGTAAATGGCAGAATTGTAAAACAAATTAGTTCCTCTTTAAATGCTATCAATGTCGGAGATTTGTCAGCTGGAGTTTACTTCTTGAATGTAACTACTACAGAAGGAGTTGGAATTACAAAGTTTGTGAAGCAATAAGATACATTATCATTGTTGTCCGATAAAAAAAGAAGCCAAATTAATGGCTTCTTAAAAATACCGTAATTTTGAGTTGCAAAATTCAAATA
>NZ_JBIPPD010000261.1:0-3922 GCF_044368625.1 Flavobacterium sp.
TCGCTTAAATTTCTCAATGCCTTAATGGTTCGAAACGTATTTCACAGCATTTTTTTCTCCGTCAAATACTTCCAATACCTTTTCGGGACGTGTTGTACATGAAGTTTGTCGTTTTTGCGTTCCTTAATGTTGGTATGGTCAAAATATTCAATCCACAATTTTTGGTAATGGAGCTCTTTTTCGTCGAGTAGTTCTTTTTTTTGGCTTTCGCCAAAGGCAATCGGACGATCGAGCGATATCATTTCTATTGAGGTTAAATCGTTTAATAATGTTAGGAAAATGATGGAAACTCGTAAGCGTTTTTTTTAAGTCTGTGGCTGCGTCACTTAGCCAAAAAACTAAACTTAATTTCTAAAGTTTTTCAACTTATAAATTTAAAAAGCAATTTTTAAGAAAAAATTACTAACTTTAGCATCTATTTGTAAAAGGTCGAATTGCTTATTTCTATTCCATAAAAAATGAAAAATCTGAAAATTCTGATTCTAGAAGACGACACAGTCAGTGCTAAGTTGTATGAGTTGTACTTGCGCAAATATTTCAAAGAAATACATACTATTTTTCTAGCCCATACATTAGAAACGGCTTTGGATTGCTTTTTTGAGAATAAGCCCAATATTTTATTTTTGGATGTAAATATCGGAAATGATTTGGTATTTGCTTTTTTAGAAAAAATCAACACAGAAAATGTGTACAAAATTTGCATTACCTCCCACGAACATTATGCCGTAAAAGCTTACGAATTTCATATTCATAATTATTTAGTTAAACCTGTACTGATTGAAAAATTTATAGATGTCACCACAAGAGCAATCAATTGGATTGCTAACAATGATTCAAAAACAATAACACAGAATGTAGCCGTAAACAAATCTTTTATTGCCATCTCTTCGGCTAATAAAGTTGAAATCGTCGGTATGGAAAATATTATATATCTCGAAGCCTATGGGAGGTACACCATTTTTCATCTTAAAGACGCTCCTATAAAAATGTCTACATTAAACATGGGCGAATATGAAAATTTACTAGATAAAAACATGTTTATCAGAACGCACCACAAATTTATTATCAACATTAATGAAGTTCGCACAATCGAGAAGAATGTGGGCTATGATTGTCTTATGTCTAATAACAAACTGCTACCCGTTTCCAAGCGAAAAGTGAGTAATCTCATTCAATTTTTGAATTTAAAATAAGTGCTTTCCCAGTACTTCTAAATTTCCAAATTCACTTAATAATTTGACACTTATTAGGTTGTTTTCCCACTTGATAAATCAAGAAATTTATTGTGGGAAAAATCCAAATTTTTACAAAACCTTATTTTTAAAAGTATGTTTTAAGTTCGATGTTTTTGCAATGTTGCAGTACTATTGATGATCAAAACACTTTTATTAAAATACCAAATGGTTTTTAAAAATGTTAAGATGAATGAAATTCACATAGGCAAATTGATACGGGAAGCTTGTCTTGCCCTCCAAATAACGGATGAGCGAATGGAAAACTTTTTTTCAATGCCTTATGCTGAGGTTGAAAACATGTTTGCTCAAGAACATCTTTCTACCGATTTATTACTCAAATGGTCAAAATTGTTGAAGTTCGACTTTTTCAGGATTTACAGCGGACATTTGATGATGTACCACGGTATTTCGGCAAAACTATTAAAAGAAAAAACCGAGATATGTGCAGGATTGGATGTAAGAAAAAATCTCTACACACCCGAAATTAAAAATTTCATTGTTAATAAAGTGCAAACGAATCAAATAACCATACCAGAAGCCATTGAAAAATATGGCGTGGGTAGAACTACATTATTTAGATGGATTGCAAAGTTCAAAAAACAAGAAGAAGCTAAAAGGTAAATCATGAATACAGTCAACTACCAAGTAATTTTTACAGATATTATAAAAGAAGTGTATCCCGAGCGACTTCAGGAAAGTAATTTGTTGCATCAAATTAATAACATTTCCAATTTTATGGATGTGCTGAATGTGAATAAAATAATTTTTAATAAAGCGGGAGGTGACCGTAACAAACAGCAACAACGACTCAAAATTTATACGCACCAAGACGCTTTAGAAATTTTAAATTACCAAAAAGAATACCGACTAAGCAATACCGAAACTGCCAACCATTTCTGTATGAGCAGAAATACGCTCAAAAAATGGAAAGACCGTTGCCTTCACGAAAATTTATAAATGTCCAAGGTACAGAAAAATCTTAAGGCCTATTTATTAAAAAAACGATTGCTATCGCTATAACTTCAGGTCAAGCTACCGCTGTAGTTCACGCCCAATAGGTTTTACACCGGGCGATATCTTTTTGGACTGCTAAAATCACTACTCTGTATTTCCACTTATTTCGATATATGACCACTTATTGAATCAAAAAGTCGTGTAATCTTAATTTAATTAATTTTGTAAATAATTTTAGAACTATTTAACACTTCTGATAAAGAGGTTCTGAATGTTTGTATTAATAAGCAAGAGTGCATTGATGATGAATCCAATATTAAAAAAGCTTTTTACAATAATCTTTGTAACCTCACAGTTACTGGGTTTTGCTTGTACCACAGAAAGCGATACTGCTACAATTATCACTGTACGTTCTAACCATTTTTCTAACGATGCGGTATTTGTTGCGACAGATAAAGTTAAGGACAATTTTACAGGTTTTTATTTTAAAGAGAATACAATAATTTCGGGCTTCCACCGAGTTGTAGTCAAAGGTACTTCTAGCAATACTTCAGAAGCAAATTTTTTACAAATTAGAAATAACAGTAACCTCTATATAGCCGAGGGTGCCATATTTCACATCCATTTAGAATTACAAGATATTCGTACACCTCCCCCTCAGCTTACACAGGTTTCATTACTATGCCACAAACGGCTTTATAAAAAACAAAGCAGTGTAACAAAAAGTCCAGTTAAGAAAACCAGGCACTTAAGCGATGCCGTTTATACCACCGCAGGTAGAGGAATTTGGAAATATGGATTGAATGCTTTGGCTATGCCACAACAAGGAATGGCTTTTTCGCCGGCAAAAGTAACGACCTGCAACTTTATGATACCCCGCTTTTTATTTAAAGAAACCTTTGCCGCTTGTCCCAAGTTGACTGCTGAAGTAGCATGTTATATAAAACATTTTCAGAGGTGCACTTTTTCTTTGCCTCCCCCTCAGTTATCTTGATTTTTTCAGGCAATTCCTCTTGTGCAATTATGCTACGAGGTTAAATTAAAAATAACAAAACATTATATAGAACAAAATGAAAAAAATATTATTTTTATTGATGGCTATAAATAGCCTCACGGTCTTCGGACAGGTCGGAATTGGCACCACAACTCCTGATGGTTCAGCTCTTTTAGATATCGTAAGCACCTCAAAAGGCTTATTACCGCCTCGATTGACCACTGCACAACGTAACGCTATTGTAAATCCAGCACAAGGATTAATTATTTACAACTCAACCTTAAGTTGTATACAGGTAAACGATGGAACACCTGTTGCACCCCAATGGAATTGTTTTAGAGCTCCAACAGTTTCTAACCCATCAACAAACGGTACAGCTATTGTAACATCTTACGGCGGTGCTGGTTGTACAGGTTCTGGCACCATCAACGGAAGTATGACCCAAGGCGTAGCTGTTTCTGGTGTATCGATGACCCTTTATGCCAATGTGACCCAAATAGGTACATATACACTTTCTGCAATACAAAACGGTGTTACTTTCACAAGTAGTGGTACATTTACAACTACTGGCTGTCAAATAATCACTTTAACAGCCACAGGCACTCCAGTAACAACTGGCAATCAAAATTATACATTAAATATAACACCAACTACTACAGTTACTACAACAGTTACTCCAATTGGTTGATTGTTGTAAAGAAACAAATTTTTAGGGTCAAAAACTCAAGTTATTCCAGCT
>NZ_JBIPPD010000264.1:0-3897 GCF_044368625.1 Flavobacterium sp.
AATCGAAAAATGGTATCAATTAAAACCTGAAATATTCAAGATAACACCCAATCAATTTAAAAATAATATCCTAAATTTGAATCTAAATTAAAATCAACTCTCATCAATAACGTTGTGAAACTTTACACTTATACCTTAATACCCATAGATTATCAGTTTCCGTCTCCGGTTCCATATGTTATCATTAGCGAAATTTATGAGCCAACTGAAGAAGAATTTGATGTAGAAACTGTTGCTTTGTTTTTTGCAGGTTGGCAAGAAGATTTATTAGCCGATGAAATAGATGTTAATGAAGAAACCTTACCTTTCTATCTTAATAATACTGCAGAAAACCAAGTTGAAAGCAGATTGTTTGGAAAACGATACAGACCAAGCGGACGAGTTACTGTGTTTAATACCGATAGTGGATCAGCAGAACCACTATTAAAAGCTAAGATCAGTATTGGTCGTAATTTCTTTTGGAGAAATACCTATACTTCCAATAACGGAAACTTTGAAGCTCCAAAGAAATACCGAGGAAAAGTTAGAATTAGAGCAAAATGGCGCGGAGAAACGGCAACTATTAGACGTACATTGAATGAACTTGCAGGACTTTGGGTTTCGGATCATTTAATGACTATTACAAGGGGTAATAATGGAGCGACAAAAAATATAGTTTATGGCGAAGCACATGATGGTGCTTTTGGTGTTGATATGGTAGGTGGACATTTATGGTATAAAGGAACTGTACATAATGGATTGAGAAAGTATAACGATTTTGCTAGTTCGAATGGCATTTCTCATAGGGTCAATTCGGCTAATACATGGTGTTTTGCAAAAGGGGACGCTTCTTCAGCACCAATGCTGAAAAGATTTCCACAACTAGCTACTCTTTCTACTGTTGCTAATATTGGTCAAGCAAATTTTTGGAGTGTTATGACAAATGTAGCAGCGGGATTCGCAATACAGCTAGTTCCAGTACACTTAAGACCCGATTTTATTTATGGGGGATTAAGAAACAAGACATTGGTAGTTGGTGGTCAAAGTAATACCGTCAGGATTCATCAAACTGTATTTCATGAATCATCACACTTTTCGCATGCATCTAAAGCTGGCGCATGGTTTTGGGCTCAAAATTTTGCTAGTCAAATGAGTAATAATATAAGTTTTAATAATCCTTACTACGCTGGCGTTTCTCCCTCACAGCAAGCAGGACGAATTATAGCACTAGCAGAAGGATGGGCTAATTTTTGCGAATTTAAGATTACTTCTACCATTTACAACAGAGCATATATGAATATTGGCGGTTTTCGTAGCATGCACAACCTTGCAGGTGTTTCCAATAATTTAGAAACATTTAATAAATATGATGTGCCGATGGTCGTAACAAATATTACCGACAATCAACACTGGTTTGCACATGGTGTAATGTGGGATGTTATGGATAATGTCGTTGATGATCCAACTATCTCAAGAAGGAGAACAAGTGACGGACTACCATTAAATGGAATAATAGACGAATGTTTTATTGGTAATTCTTCAAATGCTAATGACTTAGCACCTCTCTTCAACAGGTTAAATGGTAATGTAGAAACACCTGCAGAATTACGAGATGCATTAGTTTCTGCCTTTCCTGCACAGGCCAGACAAATAATATCTTTATTTGAAAGTTATGGGTACTAAATTATTAAAATTGACTAGCTTGTTACTATTGGCAGCAACTTTAACGGGTTGTCCAGGTGAGGAAGAGTGTTTTGCTCCTGCCGCAATAACGCAGGTTGATGATTTGATACTTATCAGTCCTTTTCAACAAATTTATAATCAAGGAGATGTAATAACCTTTTCGGTTACTATTCCCGCAACCAATAATTACTTTAATGATGGAACAGAAATTAATTTACTTGAGGCAACTAATGCATTTGAAGCAAGGTTAATATGTACTGACCAAATTTTTATCGGGAACAATGTTGAATTCGTAAAAGGGAGCCCAGGATCTGTTAATGGCTGGTTTAATTTGATTTATAATAATGAAAATCAGCTATATGAACTTGAAATAAAGGTCACTTTAAATAAAATCGGCACGTATACTATTTATACAGCAGATTCTATTGCCTTTCAGGGCGAAAAAATTTGCAATAGATATACTATAGAAACCAATATAATTGATAATGAGCCTGGTCGAAGTGATTTTATATTTACAGTACAATAACTTTACCCAATAAAATGAATGGCTTTTAGAATTTTCTGAAAGCCATTTTTTTTAAAAATAAAAATTAAATATCCTTATGTTATCGCGTTACTTATAATTATTATGTTGTATTAGAAAAAGTTTGAATTTCCTGATAATCAATTAGGGAAATTTGGGATTTATCGATAATTTGCAGGATTATTTTATTTCAATTTACTTAGCAAATGAAAAAAACATTCAAGGTTTCTGGCATTATAATTTTAGTCGTTTTGATTTATTTTGTGGTCGTCAATTATCCAAAACTCGAATTGATTTCTGGATTTTCGGCAAAAAGTGTGGCGTCGGCTCATTTTATTGATGGTCGTTCGCTGGAATTGATTGAAAAAAGCGATAACGACATCAAACTTGTCCGATTGGCCAACAATGCGATTTTCGACAAAGAACAATATGCAACTTCTTCGGTTTTTGGTTTGCAAAAAAGAAAAGCCATTTACCGTGAAGGTTTGGGTTCCTTGCTGATTGATGCTGATTTTGACGTTACAAAACCGTATTTAGTTCCCAAACGCGTTCAACCGAAAATAAATTTGCCTTACCCATTTGGAACCAATGAACCCAAAGATACGGTGTTTGCAAATATTGATTATTCGAAACTTCGGAAGGCTGTTGAAAATGCTTTTGATAAAAAAGGCGCTTTCGCCAAAAGAACGCGGTCTGTAGTCATTTTATACAAAGACCATCTTATTGCAGAAAAATACGAGGATGGATTTGACAAAAATTCGAAGATTTTAGGTTGGTCGATGACCAAAAGTATTACGGCAACTTATTTTGGAATTTTACAATATCAAAATAAAATAAACATCAACAATCCCGCTCCAATTCAAGAATGGGCCAATGACGAACGTGCAAAAATCACCTTAAATAATCTGATTCAAATGAACTCTGGTTTAGAATGGGAAGAAAAATACGACCGAATTTGTGACGCCACAAAAATGCTTTTCAACTCAAGAGATATGGGTCAAGTTCAATTGGAAAAACCACTTTTTGGAAAACCAAATCAAACTTGGAATTACTCATCAGGAACTTCAAATTTATTGTCGAAAATTTTGCGAAAGCAGTTTAAAACCCAACAAGAATACTTGGATTTTTGGTACTCGTCATTGATTGATAAAATCGGAATGTTCTCGACGGTTGTGGAAACGGATATGACTGGAAATTACGTTGGTTCGTCTTATGCTTGGGCAACTTCAAGAGATTGGGCAAAGTTTGGATTGCTGTATTTACACAACGGAAATTGGAATGGCGAACAATTATTTGACCCTTCTTGGTCGAAATATGTTTCCACCCCTACTCCAACATCAAATGGAAAATATGGCGGACATTTTTGGCTCAATTCAAGTGGAAAATATCCTGACGCTCCAAGAGAATTGTATTATGCAAGCGGTTTTCAAGGACAAAAAATATTCGTCATTCCCTCAAAAGATTTAGTTATAGTACGAATGGGTTTGACAGATGATGAAAGTTTTGATTTTAATGGTTTTTTGAAGGAGATTTTGGGGAGTTTTGAGAAATAAAAAAATATTTTGATTTTTTTTATTAATATTACATAGTTAATTACACTATTATCCGAAAGTCTAAAATAAAAAAAGCCTGAGATTCCCTTATTTTTGTTTTGCGAAAAATAAAATAATTTTATGGGACTCTTCAGGCGAAACAAAAATATCAAAAAACCT
>NZ_JBIPPD010000354.1:0-3894 GCF_044368625.1 Flavobacterium sp.
CGTCAGCGGCGCTCGGGCTGGCTGCGCGTCTGCGCCACTTGTCTTTACATCTGGTGCAAAGCCGGAAAGAGCGTGACATAGCGCCCGCTTCATAAACTCTGCTTCGTCATCAGAGTCCGGCTCGTGGTCGAGCGTGAAGCACTGATTCCCGATTGAGAAGGCGAGCTTCGGCCCCATCATCCTGAACTCAATGCGGGTCGGGGTTGGCTTGGAGTCGATCTCTGCGATGATCCGCTGAAATTCCCTGGCGTAGTGCTTGGGTTGAAACATGCCGTCTTCGCTGCTGTAGTCGGCCACGTAGGACCGCAGCGCCATCACTGCCTTGTCTTCGCTCATGTCTGCTCCCCTTTCTGCGGCGCGTGAATGCCACCGATCTTTCTCCCAGTCGAATCCGCAAGCATGAACTGCATAACGCGGAGAATGCCTAGCGCTTGGCAGTCGTTGCCTTGCTCAAGCGATGCGACTGCCGCATTGACGCAATGCCAAGCATGCTCTGCCACAGAGAAGCCGCCAGCAGCAGCGCCAATCTCTAGCCCGCGAGCAATGCCTTTCTCTGTCCCAGAATGAAAGCCGTGTCCCCATTGACTGCTCATGTCTGCTCCCTCGCAATCCTGTACTCACACTCCACCGCAATGACGACGGGCGGGCTGATGAAGCGCGGCCCACCCTCCGTGGCACCCGGCTCGCGTCTGCGGCAGTCTGCGCAGCCTTCGCGCCAGTACCATCCGTCCGTCCCTTCAGCTTCGTAGCCGACGCCTTCGCATCTGGCAATGTCATGGGGTAGGGTCATGTCTGATCCTCGGGGATGGTGAAGAGTGGAGTGCATGTGCCGCCCATCCGACGCGCCTGTTCATCGGCTGGCATTTCGGATGCGTGGGCGTGTGCGTACTTGTGCTGCTCACCATCCCATATAACGAGATACCCAGCCGGCCCGGCCTCCCGCAGCTTGCGCAGGACTTCGCGCTCGATGGCTGCCGCAAAGTCTTTCGCGTAGAGCCACCGAGTGCGCAGCGGCTCGATTGCATCAGGCGGGCACGAGCGCAGGGCATCGCGCAGCTCTTCGTCAGTCAGGATCATTGCTGTGGCTCCTTCACTTCTGTGGCGCTCCTTGATCGGATGGCAGCGGCGCAGTCGTCGGTCCCCTCGCACCAGCCGCCAGTCCATTGCCCAGAAATGCGCTCTTTCAGTTCAAGCTCTTCACAAGCCTTCGCGCACGCCTCCCTCTCCCGCTCTACCGCATCTTTGACGATGGCGAGCCAGAGAGCATCGCGGGCGGCGAGTTGGTCGTCGTCATAAACCGGCGCGGCACCGTAGTCGGCAGGCTCGTCATGGGAGAACCCAAAGCCGGCGCTATATCCAATCACGCTTATTTCCCCCTCATGCCACACATAGCCAAACGGCTCCGGCATCGGCGGCGGTGTGATTTGCATGTCAATCTCCTTTAGGGGCTGCGGCAAGCGCATCACGCAGCGCAGCCAAGTGTCTGGACTTCACCTGAGACACCGCGCCGGACGGGATTTCCTTTGCTTTGCTGTCGGCGCTCAGAACCCCGCCCAGCTTGAAGTCGGCGTGCTCGACCAGTCGCGCAGCACATTCGCGCACCCGGTCTGCCGGCACTGCCTGCGCAGAGGCGCGGCCAGCCATCCAATCGAGGCATGCGGCCCAGCCAACGCGGTTGTCCTGAATGCGCAGGTTCTCGTAGCCATCGGTTCCGAGCCATCGCTTTGCGGCATCGGCGCCAGCTTCGCGGATCACCCACGCCTCAAACGCCTCGCGCTCATCCTCGCTTTCACGCTGCTTGTCGGCCTCGTGCGTTGCGACAGTCCACCGCGAGACGATGGGGAACTCGGCACGTTGAGCCGTCTTGACGTCGTTCAGTGCCGCCTTGTACCCAGCTTTGAATTGCTCGGTCCGCTGGGGGCTGGCTAGTTGGCGCTCGCAAGGCGCCCCGCACTTAGCCGGGTCTGGGAACTCGCAGATGCAGGGCATGGTCAGGGGCTCGGCCTGCTGGGTGCTGGCGAGGGCTGCACGCAGGATCACGCCTGCGTCGATGATCTGGCTGTTGCCATAGAGTGCCCAGTGGTCGGCCTCATCAACGCCGCATGCTTCGGCGGCGAGCTTGTTCATGGCCCGTGCTGCGGCAAGGATTTGCTCGTCAGTCGGCGCGGCTTTGTCTTGGGGGCTCATGCTTGTTCCTTTGTTGGGGGCCTCTGCGCCGTTCTTCGGCAGAGATGCGATAGCAAGTTCCATCTGTCCAACAGCTTGCCATCCAGACATATCAAGGGGCTTCGTCATGCCGCGTACTCCTGCTCGGCGCTCTCGCAAAAAAGCCCACAGGACGGCAGAGGTTCACCGCGATGAGCCTTCCCGGCTGGCAGTTCGCGCAGCGGGAAGCGCTTCCCCTTGAGCGGCCCAGATCTGTGACGCAGGATGTAGGCATCGTCTCCGTGAAGCGCGGCAACCTTCCCCTCGGCCTTGGCTAGACGCTCGAACTGTTCAGGGAAGTCCTCACGAATGGCGCGGAAGTACCCAAGCCCGCCCTTTACGCAGCCGATGCAGTTGGCGTTGTCGTAGCCAAGGCGATACATCACCGGGAGTTCAATACCTGCGCGCAAAACCATGGCTTTGCAGTCTTCCTTGGTCAAGCCGCGATCTATCAGCGGCGCAATGATCGGGCGGTCTGGCCAGTTCTCGCGCCAGTCGTCAAGTCGCCACTGTTCATCCGCCGTATAACCGAGCACAAGCACGTCGCCTGGCTGTTCAAATGTGCGCAGCAGTCCGCGCTTAATGCGCGTAGTGCATGCCGCGCCGTTTCGGCCTTTGATGTAGCCGACCGACTCAAAGACCTTGATGGCGCTCGCGTCATATTTGGTATCGCGCAATTTCACGATAGGCCGACCAAACCAGCGCTCGCAATCCACAGCAAAGCGCCGATTGTCTGGGTGCTCTTCCTCAATGAAAGCGTTCACGATTACCACGCGATCACCATACTCAGCAAGCGCAAGCTTTGTGGCAACCGCAGAAGCAGCGCCGCATGAGAATTGGGCCAAGATGCGGCTCATCCCTGCTGCCCCTTGTGCTTGGAGAGGATTTCATGCGCCTTTGCGGTCACGCCAGCGCAGTGGTCAATCCAACTCTTGTCATAGCCGCTTGCCCACAGTTCGTCGCTTGATGGCAAAGCGCTGATTAGGTCTTTGGCGATCAAAGCCAGCTCCGCATTCGCTGCGTGCAGGCGCCTGAGTTCTTCCCCCGCCGCTTCGATCTTTGAAATGCTCACTCCGATGGGCATGCTGATGAGGGCGTCTGCCAGATCAAGTGCCAGTGGCTTGCTCATTGCTGCCCCCTTGCTTTCAGCATGGCGTCGGCCACTTGGTAGGCGTGTTCAGCCAGTTCTTTCGTCTGGTAGTTTTCAGCGGCGGCAAGCATCCCTTGCATTGCCTTCGCGGCCATGTAATCGCGGATGCTCATCCCCGTCTCAATCACCGCCTCATGCGTGCCGACGACCGGGAAGGCCAGGCCGCCGTTATCTTGTTTGTTCATTGCTTCGCTCCTTGCTGCTGATCTCGCTGCTTGCGTTCTTGCTCCAGTGCCGCCCAATCAATGGGCCGGTCCTCTCTGGTTCTCCACCGCTCGTCTCGTTTCTGGCGGGCGGCGATTCGGGTTTGTGTCTTCATGCTTCCATCCCCGCAAACAAGTCCTGCGCCTGATTGCCCATAACGCCGGCCAGGTTCTTCGCGGCCTGGTCAAAGTAGCTCTTCTTCAACTCCGCCCCGACGAAGCGCCTGCCCATGCTCAAGGCGACATAACCCTCAGAGCCAATGCCGGTGAACGGAGACAAAACAATGTCGTCCTTGTTCGACCACAGCAGGATGCCGCGCTCGATAACTTCCAACT
>NZ_JBIPPD010000071.1:0-13899 GCF_044368625.1 Flavobacterium sp.
GAATTGATTTCAATAAATCAATAACGTGCTCTTCCAATTCTTGCTTGTTGATGACAATTTTCATTCCTTGACCGCCCAATACATACGAAGGTCGAACCAATAAAGGGAAATCCAAAGTGTCTGCTAACTTTGAAGCTTCTTCGGCGCTTTCAGCAATTCCAAATTTTGGAAAAGGAATATTTAAAGTCGTTAAAAGTTCCGAAAACCGACCTCTATCTTCAGCTAAATCCAAAGCATCAAAACTGGTTCCTAAAATTTTAATTCCGTATTTCGAAAGTTTTTCAGCTAGTTTCAAAGCGGTTTGTCCACCTAACTGAACAATAACACCTTCGGGTTTTTCGTGTCGAATAATATCGTAAATATGTTCCCAGAAAACAGGTTCGAAATACAATTTATCTGCCGTATCAAAGTCGGTCGAAACCGTTTCTGGATTACAATTGATCATGATGGTTTCATAACCGCATTCTTTTGCGGCCAAAACGCCGTGAACACATGAATAATCAAATTCAATTCCTTGTCCGATTCTGTTTGGACCGGATCCTAAAACAATTACTTTTTTCTTATCGGTTACAATACTTTCGTTGTGAACATATCTTGTCCCGTCCACTTTTTCTACTTCTGCTTCAAAAGTCGAATAATAATAAGGTGTTAATGCTGTAAATTCGGCAGCACAAGTATCAACTAATTTGTAAACGCGGTTGACTTGTTTTTCCTCACGCAATTTGTATACTTGACTTTCTAAGCAACCCATCATGTGGGCAATTTGGCGGTCGGCAAAGCCTTTTTGTTTGGCCTCTAAAAGCAACTCTTTTGGAAGTGTATCAATTTTGAAATTAGAAATTTCGCGTTCCAATGCATACAATTCCTCATATTGCTTCAAGAACCACATGTCGATTCTGGTAATTTCGTGTATTCTACTCAACGGAATTCCCATTTGAATGGCGTCGTAAATCACAAAAACACGATCCCAACTCGCATAAGTTAGTTTTTCGATGATTTGCTCGTAATTTTTATATCCTTTTCCGTCGGCACCTAAACCGTTTCTTTTGATTTCTAGGGATTGTGTGGCTTTGTGCAAAGCTTCTTGAAACGAACGTCCGATTCCCATGACTTCGCCTACTGATTTCATCTGAAGTCCCAAAGTTCGATCGGCTCCTTCGAATTTATCAAAGTTCCAACGTGGTATTTTTACGATTACATAATCCAAAGTCGGTTCGAATAATGCCGAAGTAGATTTGGTAATTTGGTTTTGTAATTCATCTAAAGTGTAACCCAAAGCCAGTTTCGAAGCAATTTTCGCAATTGGATAACCTGTCGCTTTTGAAGCCAAAGCCGAAGATCTGGAAACACGAGGATTGATTTCAATGGCGACAATATCTTCTTTTTCGTCGGGTGAAACAGCAAATTGCACGTTACAACCTCCGGCAAAGTTTCCGATACTTCGCATCATCAAAATCGCCATATCGCGCATTTTTTGGAAAGTGGTATCCGACAACGTCATGGCTGGAGCAACTGTTATGGAATCTCCCGTGTGAATTCCCATCGGATCCATATTTTCAATCGAACAAATGATGACTACGTTGTCGTTTTTATCGCGTAAAAGTTCTAATTCGTATTCTTTCCAACCCAATAATGCTTTATCAATTAAAACTTCATGAATAGGCGACATTTCGAGACCATACGTCAGTTTTTCGTCAAATTCTTCTTTGGTGTGTACAAAAGCAGCTCCAGTTCCTCCAAGCGTAAATGATGGACGAATAACGAGCGGAAAACCAAATTCTTGTGCAATTTCTTTCCCTTGCAAGAATGAAGTTGCTATTTTTGCTGGTGCAGCAGGAATACCTATTCGTTGTAATAACTGTTTGAATTGTTCGCGGTCTTCGGTTACATTGATTGCATTGATATCTACCCCAATTAATCGAACTCCAAAATCTTCCCAAATGCCTTTTTCGTCGGCTTCCAGGCACAAGTTCAAGGCAGTTTGACCTCCCATTGTAGGCAAAACAGCGTCAATTTGCGGGTGCTCCTTTAAAATTTGGATTAACGATTTGGTTGTCAAAGGCAACAAATACACATGATCGGCCATGGAAGGATCGGTCATGATGGTTGCGGGATTGGAATTGATTAAGATAACTTCAATTCCTTCTTCGCGAATAGACCGTGCCGATTGTGATCCTGCATAATCGAATTCGCAGGCTTGTCCAATGACAATGGGTCCTGAACCAATAATTAAAAGCGATTTGATAGAGTTGTCTTTTGGCATTATGTAGTTATGTTTATGTGTTGTTGTGTATTTTCGTAGGGACAAGTCGCGACTTGCATGTACTTTATGTGTTGTTCAATTATTAAAAAAGAATGGTCTGCTTTACCGTAAAACCTAGCCCTGATAGAAGCGGTATCCTTTTTAATTTTTGTTTAAAATTAAAAAGATTTAGCGGATAGCAGGAAGTTGCTCCTGAAACAAATACTAAAATTAATCACTATTTATAAAAAGCTTTAAAAAAAAGCCGCTACTAATAAAAGTAACGGCTTGATATTGATTAGAATCTAATCATTATTTTTTGTGTCTTGGCTCACAAGAAACGGTCAACTTATGTCTTCCTTTTGCTCTTCTACGTGCTAGAACTTTTCTTCCGTTCGCAGATTCCATTCTGTCCATAAATCCGTGTTTATTTCTTCTTTTTCTTTTCGATGGTTGAAATGTTCTTTTGCTCATTGCTTTGTATCTTTAAAAATCTTTATTTAATTGCTATGTGATGGTTCCTAAAGTTTCCTTACCTTAAAACCGAGTGCAAATATACAAAGGTTTTTTTTTCTAGCAAGCAGTTTTATAAAAATATTTTCAAATGATTTTGTTACCTTTGCCAACTCAATAAAAGAACTACTATGTACCATAGAAATATTAAACTTATTATAGCCGGATTAATCATTGCAACTGGGATTTGGCAATTTACAGAAAACAATATAGGTAACGGGATTTTCCTGCTATTGCTCTCGACGATTTTTATCTTTTTGTATTTTAAAAACGAATTTATTTTGTTGGCGTTTTTTAAATTGCGAAAACAAGATTTTCCGGGTGCTCAAAAATGGCTTTCTTACATAAAAAATCCAGAAACAGCTTTGGTGCGAAAACAACAAGGCTATTTTCAATATTTACATGGCTTGATGTTGTCGCAAACCAATATTTTACAAGCTGAAAAACATTTTAAGAAAGCTTTGGAACTGGGTTTAGGAATGGATACCGATAAGGCTATCGCGAAGTTGAATTTAGCAGGTGTGGCAATGACAAGACGCAGAAAACTTGAAGCGACAAACTTATTAAACGAAGCTAAAAAACTGGACAAACAAGGCTTACTGAAAGATCAAATTAAAATGATGAAAGATCAGATGAAGAAGATTTAGGCCTCTGCCTCCAAAAGCGTCGAGACCTTCGAAAGACAGGAGTTCAGAAGTGAACGTGAAATGTAAAGAAAAAAATCCATTTTTGAATTGTTCAAAAATGGATTTTTTTTTATCTAAAAACTGAAACCTGATTATTGAACACTGCGACTGAAAACTTAATACCCGCTCGTCGGAATTTCAATCACGTATTTCTTTCTAGAAGAATTGGTAAGCTTTTTGTCTCTTAACCAAGGATTGTGGATTTTTAGAATTTTATAATTTACACCTTGTTGTTTGGCGAAAGCCGCCAAATCTGTAATTGAAGTGTCTACTTCTACTTTTCGAGTTGGAATGCCGTTGTACAATTCGTCTTGACGAAGCGTAAATCCGTACTTATCAGCGTTTTGCATAATTTCTTTCAAAGCCAAGATTCTAAAAACATAACGATAAGTTTCCTCGGTTAGTAATAAATCGTAATAATTATTTTCGCCTTGACTCGTGATTTGTCGATTGACTCCAGCCAAGCCTCCATTATAGGAAGCCGCTGCTAAAGTCCACGACCCCATTTTGTTTTTGGCATTTAGCAAATATTGGCAAGCAGCTTCGGTTGATTTGATTAAATGATAACGTTCGTCCACTTCGTCCGTTACTTCGATGCCATATTCTTTAGCTGTTGCAGGCATAAATTGCCAAAAGCCTTTGGCTCCAGCTGATGATGTTGCATTGATTAAGGCACTTTCGGCTACGGCCAAATATTTAAAATCGTCCGGGACACCATATTTTTTCAAAATGGGTTCAATTATTGGGAATTCGCGATTGGCCCTTTTCATAATAATTAAGGTCGAGGCATGAAGGTTGGAATTTACAATCAATTCGCGGTCTAAACGCTCTTTCACATCGGCAACATCTAACGGGGTTTTTTCGCCACAAAAATCTATTGCTGAAGGATAATATCTTCCTCCAACTTTATTATCCGCAAGTGGCTTAACATAAGAAACGGAGTGAATCAACGTTCCGCTTACAAGAACCAATCCTAAGATACCCGCTATTTTTTTTACTGAATTCATAGTATTTCAATTTTTTAGAAGTAAAACTGCAAAAACTGTGCTTTTATTACTTATCATCCAATATAATTTTTGGAAGATTTTCATTCATCCATCGGTATTTACTCAAAATCATAATATGAGTGCCACCAGAAACGGGAATGTAATTTTTAATATTTTTAACCGGAAACACTTCATCTAAAGTTCCGTGAATATGAATTACGGTTGGATCTGGCTGTGTTCGCTTCCATAAAAGCATTTGCTCAATTGCCCAATCCAAATACACTTTTTCACGCATTGAAAGGTATTTCTCATAGAGTTTTAATCGTTGCTTGATGGCATCGCCAAAAGAATATTTTGCAATTAACTCAACATTCTGCAACCAACTTGTAGGTAACAATTTATACGCTTTTGTAGATTTTGCAAATTTCATTCGAAGTGGAACTTCTAGATTTGTTTTTACACTTGAAATAATAATCACTTTTTTTGGATTTAGAAATTGGGCTATTTCTTGTACCAATACACCGCCAAACGAAACCCCAATTAAAACAGGATTTTCCTCTGTTATTAACTGTGACATTCGTTGGGCATAAGCCGTTAAGGTTTCTCCAATGAGCGGCATTTCCCAGTCCAAAAGGTGCATTTCAAATATGTTTTTAGGCAGTTCAATTCGCTCAAAAATCAGCGAACTTGCTGCAAGACCCGGCATAAAATAAACGTGAATTTTTTCCATCTTAAATGTTTTAACGCTGTACTAACAGCAAAAGTCATGTAAAATAACGATTTTTGTATAAAATTACTCGATTTAATGAACCTGCCTTTCTTTGATTGTTATTTTATCAATAAATTATGAAATCAAGGGCGGGAAAAATACATCGAAATGCCCGTTATATTCCGTAGTCAAAAACGCAATTGAAAATGATTTAAAAAAATTATTATGGAAATTAAAGACAATACTTTTTCAAGACAGTTTGAAACGTACTTAGAGGACCAGCTGATAACATTAGAATATTCTTTTCAGGAAAAAAAGATTTTCTTAACCCGACTAAATTTACCCGACAACTTTGAAAACGAAGCATTCATAACTGCTTTTTTAAAAGAAATTATGCAAATTGCTATTGACAACAAATGGAAAGTAGTGCCCATCTTGCCAAAAATCGCCTCTTTCTTTAGAAAAAATTCGGTTTACAAAGAACTTTTACCTCCGGGAATTAGGCTGTAAACAATTCATAAATATTGAGACACTTTTAAACAGTGGTTTTTTATTGTGAAAAAAGTTGGTATTTTTACTAAATGACAGTAAACGAACTAAATACAAACGTACTCGCTTTTTTCGAAGAAATTGAAAAATATTACGGCTCCAAAACTGAAATTACTACAGGACTTTACACCAATCTTGAAGATTTCGATTCGCACAACATTACATGGAACTTGTCTGAATTCAATTTAGTTCGGGCAGCTTATCGCAAAATTGGCGAACGATTTATGATGGAAGGAAGTGCGATGTATGTAGAAATTAGTGCCAAAAACATACTTTCATTCGAAAAAAAAGGCAGAAATAAGTTTGAATTCATCGAACAGTACAGTCCTTCCGTTTATAGAATGACGACTATTAAGTTTCATTACAAGTATTAGAAATTCCAATAATTAAATTCCAAATTCCAAACCTTTGCTGTATGTAAAGATTTGGAATTTTTCATTTCAAGCATTAAGTACAATTATCGTTTTGGATTTCAATATAAAACTTTGATTTTGATGGATAATTTTAATGTCATAAAAAGTTCACTACAAGTTTTATATAATGCAATAATTAACTTTAAAAGGGTAAATTTTCTGGCATCAAATTTGAATTGTTAAAAAAAAGCCAATAATTATTCTAGTATATCCGGAATGCTAGCCTTTATTGATGGTAAAAGTCAATACTTAATCATTAAAATTTTAATCTTTATGAAAAATTATTTTTATTTAATGGCATTCCTGTTGGTTATATTTATGAGTTGCAAGCAAGAACATAAAGAAGAAACGACAACAGAGGAAGCCGTACCGACAGAAGTACCTGAAACTCTTGATCTAGAAATGCCCGAAAATTCAGCAAGAGAAGAAAATACCGAAAGTTATGCAGAAGTAAAGGAAAACGCTTTCGAATCTCCAACACAATCACCACTTTCTACTTTCTCGATTGATGTTGATAATGCTTCTTATACAAACATTAGACGTTTTATTAATAATGGTCAAAAAGTCCCAAAGGATGCTGTTCGAGTAGAAGAAATGGTGAATTTTTTTAAATATACCTATCCTCAACCAAATAACGAACATCCGTTTTCGATTAATACAGAATTTAGTCAATGTCCGTGGAATGAAAACCATAAACTTCTAAAAATTGGTTTGCAGGGAAAAAATATTCCTATGACCAATTTACCATCTTCCAACTTGGTTTTTTTGATTGATGTTTCGGGCTCAATGAATGACGAAAATAAGTTACCATTATTAAAAGAATCGATGAAAATATTGGTAAGAGAACTTCGCGAAAAAGATAAAGTATCGATTGTGGTTTATGCTGGTTCCTCTGGAGTGGTTTTAGAGCCGACATCAGGAAATGAAAAAGAAAAAATTATGGATGCCTTTGATGATTTGGAAGCTGGAGGAAGCACAGCTGGTGGTGAAGGAATTGAATTGGCCTACAAATTAGCACAGAAAAATTTCATTAAAGGAGGAAACAATCGTGTGGTTATTGCAACCGATGGCGATTTTAACGTTGGAGCTTCATCTGATAAAGAAATGGAAGATTTGATTGAGGAAAAAAGAAAATCAGGGGTTTTTCTAACAGTTTTAGGATACGGAATGGGAAATTACAAAGACAGTAAAATGGAAATTCTAGCTAATAAAGGCAACGGAAATTATGCCTATATCGATAATATTCAAGAAGCCAATCGGTTTTTAGGAAAAGAATTCAAAGGGTCAATGTTTGCTATTGCAAAGGATGTAAAAATCCAAATCGAGTTCAATCCAAAACACGTACAAGCCTATCGATTAATTGGATATGAAAACCGAATGTTGAAAGCTGAAGATTTTAAAAATGATGCTATTGACGCTGGAGAATTGGGTAGTGGACACACCGTTACTGCTTTATATGAAATTATTCCTATTGGTGTTGAAAGTACTTATATTCCGTCTGATTTAAAATATACTAAAACAAAAAAGGAAATCGCAAATTATGATGACGAATTGGCAACCATCAAATTTAGATATAAAAAACCCGATGGCGAAAAAAGCATAGAAATGATTAAAACCATTGATAACAAATATGTTGCGTTAGACAAAAGTTCGGCTGATTTCAAATTCAGCACTGCCGTAGCTTGGTTTGGGTTGAAATTGAGAGAATCGAAATTAATATCAAACACATCACAATCCGAAATAAGAAAATTAGCTAAATCAGGATTATCAAATGATGACGAAGGTTATAAGTCTGAATTTATTCGATTGGTTGATGCGGTAAATTAAATGAACCAAAAAAAAATCAAATCCAAATTCCAATTTAATTAAAAGTTGGAATTTGGGATTTTTCATTTTGGAATTCCATTCTTACACTTCCGTCTTCGTCAATTTTCGTCAATGTAATTTCGTGCAAAGTATTGACCAATTCAGGATTCCAAGGTGTTTTTACTTTTACATAATTTTCAGTAAAACCATGGATGTAACCTTCCTTATTTTCACTTTCAAATAAAACAGTTCGGCTGGAGCCAATTTGACTTTCATAAAATGCACGACGTTTTTTAACCGAAAGTCCGCGAAGCATTTTACTTCTTTTGGAACGAACATTTGCCGGAACAACGCCTTCCATTGCAGCCGCTTCGGTATTTTCACGTTCCGAATACGTGAAAACATGGAGGTAAGAAATATCCATATCGTTCAAAAAATGATAGGTTTCCAAGAAATGTTCGTCTGTTTCGCCTGGAAAACCAACAATTACATCCACGCCAATACAAGCGTGAGGCATTACTTCTCTGATTTTATTTACTCTTTCCGTATAAACTTCCCGCAAATAACGGCGTTTCATCAATTTCAAAATAGCATTACTTCCTGATTGCAACGGAATGTGGAAATGAGGTACAAATGTGCGGCTTCTAGAAACAAATTCAATCGTCTCGTTCTTCAATAAATTCGGTTCGATGGAGGAAATCCGTAAACGTTCAATGCCTTCTACTTCATCCAATTTTTGAACCAGCTCTAAAAAAGTATGCTCGTGTTTCTTGTTTCCAAATTCTCCTTTTCCGTAATCACCAATGTTTACACCAGTCAAAACGATTTCCTTAATATCTTGAGCGGAAATATCTTTGGCATTTTGCAACACGTTTTCTAAAGTATCGCTTCGAGAAATTCCGCGAGCTAAAGGAATTGTGCAATAGGTACATTTATAATCGCATCCGTCTTGGACTTTCAAAAAGGCGCGCGTTCTATCGCCAATGGAGTAACTTCCAACGTAAAAATCAGCTTCAGAAATTTCACACGAGTGAATTTCGCCCATATCATTTTTGGACAAATCATTGATATAATCGGTGATTTTGAACTTTTCAGTTGCCCCTAAAACCAAATCCACACCATTGACATCCGCCAATTCTTCGGGTTTCAATTGGGCATAACATCCAACAGCTGCTACAAAAGCTTTATCATTGAGTTTCATTGCCTTTTTGACCACTTGCTTGAACTGTTTATCAGCATTTTCCGTAACCGAACACGTATTAATCACGTAAATATCAGCTACTTCTTCAAAATCTACGCGTTCAAAACCTTCTTCTTGAAAATTTCGAGCAATGGTAGAAGTTTCAGAGAAATTCAACTTGCAACCAAGGGTGTAAAATGCTACTTTTTTTTTAGTCAATGTCATTATCGGGAGCCCAAGCGGGAAATAGGTATTTTAGTTATATTTACATTTTGCAAATAGGGTACAAATTTACAAACAATATTTTTTAAAATGAAATCAATAAGTTACTATATATCACTATTTTGCATCGCTTTAAGTTTGCTTTCCTGCCGAAAAGAAGCTAATTCAGAACACGAACATTTGGTTTTCCGATACAACGAAGACGCGAATATCACCTCGTTAGATCCCGCTTTTTCTAAAGTACAAACCAATATTTGGGCTTGTAATCACTTATTTAATGGACTTGTTCAGCTTGATGAAGAATTAAATGTGCTTCCTGATATTGCAAAATCGTGGGTGATTTTGGATGCAGGAACTACCTATCAATTTACTTTACGAAACGATGTTTACTTCCATAAAAACGCCTCCTTTGGAAAAGACAGCACTCGAACGGTAAAAGCACAAGATTTTACCTACTCTTTTAATCGAATTTTAGACGAAAAAGTAGCTTCCCCCGGACGGTGGATTATGCAAAATGTAGCCTCCTTTAAAACCATCAACGATAGTGTTTTTGAAATAAAATTACACAAACCATTTCCTGGCTTTTTAGGTTTGCTTGCGATGAAATATGCATCGGTTGTTCCAAAAGAAGTGGTGGAAAACCCCGAAAATGATTTTCGTTCAAACCCGATTGGAACGGGCCCTTTTCAATTTAAACTTTGGGAAGAAAACGTAAAATTAGTATTGCGAAAAAATCCGTTGTACTTCGAAAAAGATGCTGAAGGTTATAGTTTACCGTATTTAGATGCCGTCGCCATCACTTTTTTACCCGACAAACAGAGTGGATTTCTGCAGTTTATCCAAGGAAAATTGGATTTTATTTCCGGATTAGATCCATCCTATAAAGATGAAATTTTGACACAACGCGGTACTTTGCAAGAAAAATATCAAAACGAAATCAACTTGATTACAGGACCTTATTTAAATACCGAATATCTCGGATTTCGATTGGATGGCACGAGTGAAGCGCTAAAAAATAAAAGCATTCGTCAAGCGATGAATTACGGATTTGACCGAAAAAAATTAATTCTATATTTGCGGAACGGGATGGGAACTCCAGCAACAAGCGGTATGATTCCGAATGGTTTGCCTAGTTTTCAGGCCTTTGAAGGCTATGATTATAATCCTGAAAAAGCAATTGCTTTAATAGCAAAGTACAAAAAGGAAACAGGTGATAAAAACCCAAAAATATTTCTAAGCACCAACGCGTCGTATATTGATATCGCCGAATTTCTGCAACGCGAATGGCAAAAAATTGGACTGAATGTCTCGGTAGATATCAATCCGCCATCGACTTTGCGACAAGCCATTTCTACAGGAAAAGTTTCGTTTTTTAGAGCAAGCTGGATTGCCGATTATCCCGATGCGGAGAATTACTTGTCGTTGTTTTACAGCAAAAATTTCGCGCCAAATGGACCGAATTACACCCATTTCAAAAGTGAAAAATTCGATCAGTTGTACGAAAATGCTTTTAAGGAAACAGAAACCGATAAACGCTATAAACTGTACCGAGAAATGGATCAATTGATTATTGAAGAAGCGCCTGTTATTCCGTTGTTTTACGACAAAGTGGCTCGTTTTAGTCGGAAAGAAGTGCAACATTTAGGTATTAACGGACTCAACATGTTGGATTTAAAACGCGTTAAAAAGTCCAAAAAATAATTTTTTTCTGCAAAAGCACTCCATAGAAAGCAAATTTTCAGTAAATTGCTATCCTAAATTCAAAAATGCCCTAAAGCAATGAACACAAAAAATATTTTAACCGCATTTCTTATAACAAGTTCATTTTTAACTTTTGCACAACAAAAAGGAAAATCAGCCCAATTACCAAAGGAAGCCAACACTTTTTTAGAAGCTAACTTTAAAGGAGTTGAAATTCAGAATGTAAAAAAGGAAAAACAAGGAACCACGTTTAAATACGAAGTGAAATTGGTTAATGGTGCAGCGATCGAATTTAATAACCGAGGTCGATGGCAAGAATTGGAATCAAATGCAGCTTCGCTACCTACAACAATGTTGCATTCAAGTGTAGCAAGCTACATTCAAAAAAATTACGCCGGGGCTACGGTTACAGAAGTTAAAAAAGGAATTCGTTTTAATTTTGTTGAAATCAATAACAGTGAAACACTGCAATTTGATTCTGAAGGGAAATTTATCAAACTTTTGGTTGAGTAAAAAGCAAAATAAAAGCCTTAGTTTGTCACTAAGGCTTTGTTATTTTTAGGCGTCTTTGCGCCATTTTTTGGTATCCTCAAAAACGTGTTCCAAAATACGTTGTTCTTTTTCATCAAAATCTACATTACGTCTTGACATTACAATTCGTGTGGTTTCAAACGCTTTTTTGGTAATATAGGTCGAAAATCCCGAAGCGCCTCCCCAAGAAAAACTGGGAACAAAATTTCGAGGAAAACCACTTCCAAAAATATTGGCACTTACTCCAACTACTGTTCCGGTATTAAACATCGTATTGATACCGCATTTACTGTGGTCGCCCATCATCAAACCGCAAAATTGCAAACCTGTTTTGGCGAAATTTTCGGTTTCATAGCTCCACAATTTCACTTCTTCGTAATTGTTTTTCAAATTAGAATTGTTAGAATCTGCACCAATGTTACACCATTCTCCCAACACAGAATTCCCTAAAAACCCGTCGTGACCTTTATTAGAATAGCCGAAGAGTACCGAATTATTAACTTCGCCACCAATTCTCGAATGCGGCCCAACAGTCGTCGCTCCGTACACCTTAGTCGCCAATTTTACTTGAGCTCCTTCGCACAAAGCAAAAGGGCCACGAATTACGGACCCCTCCATAATTTCGGAGTTTTTACCAATATAAATAGGTCCCGTAGAAGCATTTAAGGTAACAAATTCCAACTTTGCTCCTTCCTCGATAAAAATATTTTCGGGCGAAATGACGTTCACACTTTTGGGAATCGGTTGTGATCTTCGGTCTTCTGTTACTAATTCGAAATCTTCTCGAAGAGCCGCATCGTTTTTTTGAAAAATATCCCAAGTGTTTTTGACCGTTAAAACATCCTCCGTGAACTCGATGATTTCGTAAGTATCAAAATCAACTTCTTCTTGAGAATCTTGTGTAAAAAAAGCAATTACCTCATCGCCTTTAAAAATGGCTTGATTGACTTCTAAGTTAGAAACCATTTCCGACAAAACAGCATTTGGCAAAAAAGAAGCATTGATCATGATGTTTTCTTCCATCTCAACCATTGGATATTTCTCTTGCAGATATTCCTCTGTAACTGTGGTGGTTGTAGAACCCAAATAATTTTCCCATTTTTCGCGAATGGTTAAAATCCCGATGCGAATATCGGCAACAGGTCGTGTAAAAGTGAACGGTAATAACGCATTTCGAACGGTTCCGTCAAAAAGTATGTAGTTCATTGTAGATAATTTCAGATTATTTGCGAGTCAAAGTTACAAACTAAAAATGATTTTTGAGCATAAAAAAAGCCTTCCAAAAATGAAAGGCTTTCTATAATAAGTAACACTATGTAAATTATTTAGTGTGTTTAGCGTATTTGGTTTTAAATTTATCAATACGTCCTGCTGTATCAATAAGTTTAGATTTACCTGTGTAAAAAGGGTGAGAAGTTCTAGAAATCTCCAATTTAACTACTGGATATTCAACACCTTCGTGCTCGATTGTTTCTTTTGTTTCTGCTGTAGATTTAGTGATAAAAACTTCGTCGTTAGACATGTCTTTAAATGCAACTAATCTGTAATTCTCTGGATGAATTCCTTTTTTCATGGTAAATGTTTTTTATTCGTTTATTGAAATAATTCGTTTTGAGGCTTTTTCTTTTCATTGAAAAAGGTATAAACGCTTTACAACTTTTTGTTTACTCTGTTTTTAATTTCAGAGTGCAAAAATACACTTATTTTTTTAAATACAAATCTTTAATGCTCTTTTTTTAATCGATTTAGAAAATCATTTTTAAAAATACTACAAGCGGATTTGTTATCTTTGTACCTTATATTTTGAACCAAATACTAATGACCTATCCTTTAAAAAAAATTGGATTTCGAAATGGCTTCATTTTGGGATGCCTTTTGATTTTGTTTTCTACTTACATTAATGTTTATCGTTCTGAATTGTATGCAGATGTTTGGCTCGGTTTTGCCGCTGTATTTGTAATCATTGCTTTCGGAATTTTATCTATTTTACAAACCAAAAAAAGATTAGGAGGACTAATTTCTTTTAAAGAAGCTTTTTCCAGCTATTTTTACACCATTTTGTTGGGAAGTTTTATGAGTTCATTTTATTTATTGTTATTGTACTTGTTTATTCTTTCACCCGAAACGAAGGAAGTTCTCAAGCAGGTTATGATTGATTATGGCATCAATACAATGAAACAAAATTTAGCAACGCAAAAAGACATTGACCAAGCTTTGGAAATGTCTAAAACCTTAAATCCTTTTAGTGCCCAACAAGTACTTGCTGGTTTTATCAAATATCTTTTGAGAGATTGTCTTATTGGATTTTTAGTAGCCCTAATTTTTAGAAACAAGCGAACCCTATAATATGAATATATCGAT
>NZ_JBIPPD010000072.1:0-13885 GCF_044368625.1 Flavobacterium sp.
TGACCTGTGGCACTTTGCGGTTTATCTGGAGCTACTACTATTATATCTCCTATTTCTTTCATTACTTCAATTAAAGTTCTGATCCCAGGTGCAGTAATTCCATCATCATTGGTAATCAAAATCAGTCGTTTTTTTTTCATATTGCGAACAAAATTTGGTCTATATCTACAAGAAATGGAAAGTGAAAATTATTTTAGCACAAAATTAATCAAATTTAATGGGAAGTTAGTATTTTAGCATCTTTAACAAAAAATTATAGCACGTACGTACTACGCGGCACAGTTTTTACCTTAATTTAGTTGAAAATTTAGAGTTGATACATTGATGAATACTATATTTAGATTTATGAAGAAAAATATTAAAATCATTGCCTTTGTTGCCTTACTATCGGCAGCATTGGTAAGCTTTTTTCCAAAAGAGAAAAGCGATCCTGAAAAAGATAAGGCATTGTTACAGTTGATCACTTTTGTGATTGAAAAGGGACATTATGACCCAAAAACAATCGATGATAATTTTTCGAAATCACTTTATAAAAGTTATATCGAAGGTTTGGATCCTTCGAAAAGGTTGTTTTTGCAAAGCGATATTGATGAATTTTCAAAATTCGAAATGCAATTAGACGACCAAATTTTAAACAAAGATTTGTCTTTTTTTGATTTGACCTACAATCGTATGATGCAACGCACCAAAGAAAGTAAATCGTATTATAAAGAAGTACTTTCTAAACCGTTCGACTACAACCAAGACGAAGAACTGGATACCAATTACGAAAAAGCACCGTACACCAAAACCACAGAAGAATTGAGAGACCGATGGAGAAAGCAAATCAAACTTTCCACATTAGCTTCTTTGACCGATAAAATGGATTTTGAAAAAAAGAAAGATTCGATTTCAAAATCCAGTCAAACTAAACTTAAAAAAGAAGATTTAGAACCAAAAACATTTGAAAAGCTAGAAGCTGAAACTAGAGAAAATTCATTGAAGTCTTTGGACGAAGTGTACGCTTTTATGAGTGAACTTACCCGCGAAGATTATTTTGGCATATACTTAAATAATATCGCAGAGACTTTCGATCCTCATACTTCCTATTTAGCCCCTGAAGACAAAGAAAAATTCGACGTTAGTATGAGTGGGAAATTCTTTGGAATTGGTGCTCGACTGCAAAAAAAGAACGATTACACCGAAATTACAGACTTAATTTCTGGCGGTCCCGCTTGGCGAGGAAAAGAACTAGAAGCAGGCGATGTGGTAATGAAAGTGGCTCAAGGAAAAGGCGAATTTGTAGACATCGTAGGGATGCGATTGGACGATGTGGTTAAAAAAATCAAAGGACCAAAAGGTACTGAAGTTCGTTTGACAGTCAAAAAAACCGACGGTAGTATCAAAGTTATTTCGATAATTAGAGATGAAGTAGAATTGGAAGAGACTTACGCTAAATCGAGCGTGGTAGAAAAAAACGGACTAAAATATGGCATCATTTATTTGCCAAAATTCTACATTGATTTTGCCGATCGAAGTGGTCGCGATGCCGCAAAAGACGTCAAACTGGAACTTGAACGATTGAAAAAAGAAGGTGTTCAAGGCATTATTATGGATTTGAGGGACAATGGCGGCGGATCTTTATCTACCGTTGTCGACATTGCAGGAATGTTTATCAAAGAAGGACCCGTGGTGCAAGTAAAAGCCGTTGGCCAAGACAGAGAAGTTTTGTCAGATGTAGATACCTCAATTCAATGGGATGGCCCGCTGGTGGTTATGATCAATAACTTTTCGGCTTCGGCTTCTGAAATTTTAGCAGCAGCGATACAAGATTACAAGAGAGGTATTGTAGTGGGAAGTAAACAATCTTTTGGAAAAGGAACTGTACAAAATGTGTACGAATTGAACCGATATATCCGTAACAGTTCATTTGGAGATTTGGGTGCGTTAAAAACGACTACGCAAAAATTCTACAGGATTGATGGTGGATCGACACAATTAAAAGGTGTTGAAAGTGACGTTCACATGCCGGACCGTTTTTCGTATGTCGAAATTGGCGAACGCGATATTAAAAACGCAATGCCTTGGGATAAAATTGAAGCTGCTCCATACAAAACGTTGTCAATTCCTAACTTTGAAACCATTATTGCCCGAAGCAATGCTCGAATCAAAAACAATCCACAATTTGCTTTGATTGACGACAACGCCAAATGGCTCAGTAAACGTCGCGACGAAAACAATTACAACTTGAATTTAAATAAATTCGAAGCCGAACAAAAAGCGATTGAACAAGAAATTAAAAAATATAAACCGATTAATTCGTATAAAACCAACTTGCAATTTCAGTCGTTACCGTACGAAATAGCGATGATGCAAAAAGATACCCTATTGAAAGAAAAGCGCGTTCGTTGGCACGAAAGTTTAGCAAAAGATGCATACGTGGAAGAAGCATTGAACATCTTGGACGATTTGCAAACCAAAGGTGTTAAAAAGGCCATTGCTCCTTCTTCTCGATCAAAAAAAGATAAAATTGTAGGTTCGCTATAACATCGGATGGATACTACAACACAGTCTTTAACTACAATTGCGCTTCAAAAATTCAAAAAGAATTTTTGGGGCGTTTTTAGTTTCTGGTTTGTCGTAGTTTTAATTGTGATTTCTATTTTTGGTTATTTTTTAACTCCCGATCATTCGGAAAATGCCAATCAAATGCACTTGTCCATTCATTCGAAATCGCCAGGATTTGAGGTGCAAATAATATCCATTCCATTAAAAGAACGAGAAGATACTAAATGGAGTTATTATTTTTTTGGTTTTCCAAACAACACGACCGAAATACCGATATCAAATTATACGATAAAAAACAATGTACTCGTATTTACCGAATATTCAGATGACGCCACACTAGCACAAATCAAAGAAATTGGAATCGATAAATTTCCCGGTTTCTCTTCAATTATTGAGGTTACTAAAAACTGTATTAAAACCCAGAAATTTTATTTAGGAACCGACAAATACGGCCGCGATTTATTGAGCCGAATGATTATTGGATCTCGAATTTCATTATCCATTGGCTTTATTGCGGTTTTTATTTCATTACTCGTTGGAATTTTCTTCGGCGCTTTAGGCGGTTATTTTGGCGGAAAAACAGATGCTTTTGTAATGTGGTTGGTCAATATTATTTGGTCGATTCCTACCTTATTATTAGTAATTGCAATTACATTAACACTAGGCAAAGGCTTCTGGCAAGTATTTGTTGCCGTAGGACTAACCATGTGGGTAGAAGTAGCCCGAGTAGTTCGTGGACAAGTTATCAGTTTGAAAGAAATGCAATACATTACCGCTGCAAAAGCGCTTGGTTTCGGGCATTTCAGGATCATTTTTAACCACATTTTACCCAATATAATGGCCCCTGTAATTGTAATTTCAGCGGCCAATTTTGCTTCGGCAATTTTGGTCGAAAGTGGACTCAGCTTTTTAGGATTGGGAGCTCAACCGCCAATACCAAGTTGGGGCGGAATGATTAAAGACCATTACAGCTACATCATTTTAGGGAAACCATATCTAGCCGTCGTACCCGGATTGGCAATTATGCTTTTGACATTGGCTTTTATGATGATTGGAAACGCACTTCGCGACGCACTTGATGTCAAATCCTAAAAATCCTATTTTTTTATGTTAAACTAATTTTCAGTTTATAAAAAATAAGTTTTATCTTTATTTACTCAAAAAACACAAGAATGGAAAAAGAATTTCACGAACGATATGAGTATGCTCGAAATCGAATCAAAGAGAAAAAGTTCTTATATTATCATTTCATATTATTTATTGTCGGCAGTCTTTTTATGTTTGTTGCCAATGAGTTACTGGAATATGGCTTGCCTAACTTGTGGTATAAATGGGGTATTGTAATTTGGTTTTTCTTATTTATTCTGCATTTTATTCGCATTTATATAACCAAAAGATTTATGAATAAAGCTTGGGAAAAACAGCAAATCGAACATTTAATGCTGAAACAAGAAAAAAAAATTGACCAACTCAACTCGAAAATCAATTCCGAAAATTCAAAATAATTCATGATTACATTAATTGCTGCAGCAGCAGAAAACAATTCGCTAGGAAAAAACAATGCAATGATATGGCACTTGCCAGACGATTTTAAACGTTTTAAAAAATTAACTTCGGGACATTTTATCATTTTGGGTCGTAAAACCTATGAAAGTTTGCAAGGTCCATTACCCAACCGCACACATATTATCATTACCCGTCAAGAAAATTATGCCCACAAAGTGGATCCTACTTGCTGCGTTGTAGTCGATAGCATCGAAGAGGCGATTGCCAAACTTCCTGCTGATGAAGAAAACTTTGTAATAGGTGGTGGCGAAATTTATGCCCTAGCTCTTCCTTTAGCAGATAAAATCGAATTGACGCGTGTGCATGCCTCTTTTGATGCGGATGCCTTTTTCCCAGAAATCGATTCCAATGTTTGGCAATTGGTGGAAGAAACATACCATCCCAAAGACGAAAAGCATAAAATTGACTTTACTTTCCAAACTTTTTTAAAAAAATAATTCCGTTTTCTTTCACAATTGTCCACGAAAGCAATTAATGAATAAAGCGTACCTTTGCAGAAATTTTTTACTATGTCCAAAAATGTTACTCCTTACAAAGATTCTGAATTAGGAAAAAAAGAACAAGTAGCTCAAATGTTTGACACTATTTCTGGAAATTACGACGATTTAAATCGAGTTATTTCGTTTGGAATTGATGTAAAGTGGCGCAAAAAAGTTTTAAAATTGGTAGCAGACACCCATCCCGAAAGCATTTTAGACATTGCAACAGGCACGGGTGATTTGGCACTTTTGATGACACAAACCAGTGCAACCAAAATTATAGGTTTAGATATTTCAGCTGGAATGCTTGAAGTAGGTAGAAAAAAGATTTCAGAAAAAAAACTGGATGCTAAAATCGAAATGGTTTTGGGCGATTCCGAAAAAATCCCTTACGATGATGCTTCATTTGACGCTATTACAGTTGCTTTTGGCGTTCGAAATTTTGAAACTCTAGAAAAAGGTTTGGCAGAAATTTTACGCGTTTTGAAACCCGGTGGTATTTTTGTCATTCTTGAAACTTCAGTACCTGAACGATTTCCGTACAAACAAGGTTACACTTTTTACAGCAAAAACATACTGCCATTGATTGGAAAATTATTTTCGAAAGACAATTCTGCCTACCAATACTTGTCTGATTCGGCTTCCGTTTTTCCTTATGGTGAAGCATTGAACAATATTTTACGAAAAATTGGGTTTATAGAAGTGAAGGCTTCCCCACAAACGTTTGGTGTCGCCACTATTTATTCCGCATCAAAAAAATAATAACTTTGGTCGTAAATTCATAAAATGAGCATCAACTAAAATTGGCCTTAAAGCCAACCGAGAAATGCAACACGAGTTTGCGAACTGGAAAAGCAATTAGTCCCGAGTCATCGGGAGACCGACAAAAAATAATATATATTTGCAAATGAAAAAAGGCATCCTATTTCTACTTTTTATAGTTTCATTTCAGGCACAAGCACAAACGTTTGGCAGAGATCCAATCATCAATCTTGAAAATTGGGACAAGCAACGGGTGTATTGGGGTTATTATTTAGGAATGAGTTACTACGACTTTAAATTTGAATATAACGAACCCGGAAAAGACATACTTGTAGACAATGGCATCGGTTTTAACGTGGGTTTAATAGGCGATTTACGGTTGTTCAAACACTTGAATTTACGTTTCGAACCCGGATTGACGTTCAACCAGAGAGATCTTACATTTCCTGGTTTTGCCAATGAAAACGATGCTTTGCGCGAAGTGAAATCCACCTACATTCACTTTCCTTTATTGCTGAAATTTAGCGCCACTCGAACCGGAAATATCCGTCCTTTTGTCATCGGCGGATTTGCCACAGCATTGAATCTTTCCAGTAATGTAAACAACAAACAAGACAACTCCAATAATGTTTTTAGAATGGCAAAGTGGACCAATTATTACGAAGTAGGATTAGGTGTCGATTTGTATTTGGAATATTTTAAATTCACTCCTTCCCTTCGAGGGGTTTTTGGGATGAACGACGAGTTGATTCGCGACAACGACCCGAACAGTTTATGGACGGGCAATATTGCATCGATGAAAACGAGAGGCGTCTTTTTGAATTTTACGTTCCAGTAAATTTTAAATTTTTCGACGAAATTCACTCAAGATTAGTGCCGTTGCAGTAGCTACATTTAAACTCTCGGTTTGCTGGATGGCACCAAAACGAGGTATGGCTATTTTCGAATTCACACATTTTTCAATGGCTTCCGAAATTCCATTCGCTTCGTTTCCCATTACAATTATCCCTTCTTGTGGCAGTTCCATTTTATAAATATTTTCACCGTCCATAAAAGTTCCAAAAACAGGCAAATTGGTTTTTTCAAGTACCGGGAGTAAATCACTGTAAATACAATTTACCCGAGCTATAGAACCCATTGTGGCTTGAACCACTTTTGGGTTGTATAAATCTACCGTATCTGGCGAACAAATAATTTGACGAATACCAAACCAATCGCAAATGCGTACAATTGTACCTAGGTTTCCCGGATCCCGAATACAATCTAAAGCAACAATCAAACCTTGCGCTTCAAAAACATTATTTACAGGAATTTTGAACACCGCTAAAGCGTTATTTGGCACAGTTAATGCACTCATTTTTTTCAAATCATCATCGGAAACAAGCGAAAATTTTTCAGGCGAAACCCCTTCAAAAAGAGCCATCGTAGCATAAATGTGATTGAGTTCAAAAGAAGCGTCAAGCAGTTCCTGAATTACTTTTTTACCTTCGGCAATAAAGAGTTGATTTGCTTGTCGAAATTTTTTTTGATGTAAACTACTGATTAATTTTATTTGGTTTTTACTAACCATAGAAATAATGTACTTTTGATTAAATTTTCGGCTCATTTGAAAACAACTTCTGCAAAAATATCACTATTTATTCTATTTGGAATAATTATTTCAGCTTGTAATGCGGTGAAACGTATTCCCGACGATAAGCTACTCTTGACTAAAAACGAGATTACGGTAGACGGAGCGGCTGAAAAAAAGGACGAAATACAAGCCTTACTGTACCAGCAACCCAACACAAAACTTCTGGGAATACCACTTGGATTGCACATTTATAATTTAGCCAAACCCAACCATGATTCGATTTACAAAGCAGCATTATTGGCCAATCAAAAGCAATTGAAACGACAAATTCGCCTGCTTTCGGCCAAACAAGTGCAACGAAAAGGCGAATCATTTTTATACTCGGGAATCCATAATTTTCTAGAAAAATCGGGCGAAGCTCCTGTTATTGTCGAACAAGCTAGAAATATAAAGTCGGCCTTGCGATTGAAGTCCTACTATTTTAATCAAGGCTTTTTTGATGCGAAAACAAGTTTCAGTATTGACACCCTAAAAGGCAAAAAAGCACGCGTAAAATACGACATCATAAAAGGAAGAATGTCGCGTATCGATTCATTGTCAGCAAACATTTTATCGGAAGACGTTGATTCTTTGTACCAAAAAAACAAAAACGCTTCTTTTTTAAAGGTGGGAGCCCAATTTAAATCTGAAAATTTTGATTTAGAACGGGACCGACTGACAACACTTTTTCGAAATAATGGGGTGTTTTTTATTCAGCAAAGCGATCTCAATTACACCATCGATACGGTAGATACCAATCAAAAAACCAACGTAGAACTCGTTATTAAAGAAGAAGCGTTGCGCGAAGGCGACTCTACTTTTTCACGAAAATTTAATATTTACAAAATTAGTGAAGTAAATATCTATACTGATTATCCTCAAAACAGTACAATAAAAACGCCACAAGATTCGATAATATATAATAATTTTAACCTGTACAGCTACGATAAAATCAAGTACCGTCCCAAATCCATTACCGATGCTGTTTTTATAACACCTGGCTATAATTACGCCGATTTTTTAACCAATTTGACACGTCGGTCTTTAAGTAACTTGCAAGTATTTAATTCCCCATCGATTCAATACAAAGTCAATGATAAAGATACTTTGGGAAATTCACTGATTGCCAACATTTATTTATCGCCTCGCGACAAATACAGTTTCGGATATTCGGTCGATTTGACGCACTCCAATGTGCAAGATTTTGGAATTGAAGGTTCAACTTCGTTTACCATCCGAAATGTTTTTAATGGAGCCGAGACTTTTGACATTGCCTTAAGAGGAAACATTGGTTCGAGTCGAGATTTTGCCAATCCCAATAATTTATTTTTTAATGTTTCGGAATATGGTATCGACACGCGACTTAATTTTCCGCGTATTCTGATGCCATTTAACACTGATAAAATTATTCCAAAAAGGATGATTCCGTCTACTAATTTGACTTTGGGTTTTGCAAAACAGCAAAATATTGGTTTAGACAAAGAAAATTTTACGGGTGCTATGACGTACACTTGGAACCCGAAACGTTTTAATAATGTTCGATTTGATTTGTTTAACGCCCAGTACGTCAACAATATTAATGTAGGAAATTATTTTAATGTTTACGCCTCTTCCTTTGCGGCTTTGAATAATATAGCACAGGAAATTGGTCGCGTTCCAGAAGGCGAAAGACTAGAAATTCCTGGCGAAGCGAACAATTTTATCCAAGAAGTTTTGGACGGAAATACTGCTTTAACTCCAGCAGACGAACGCTACAACCAAGTTCGAAGCATCAATGAAAGACGCATCAGACTAAGTGAAAACAACCTAATTATTGCCTCAAGTTACACCTTTTCAAAAACCACACAAAATGGAATTTCCGATAATAATTTTTATTCTTTTAAAACAAAAGTTGAAGCAGCTGGAAATACACTTTCATTAATTGCTAGTATGTTGGAAACAGGCAATACGGAGAAATCTAAACGTACAATTTTCGACGTGCAATATTCCCAATACATCAAGGGAGAATTTGAATACATCAAACATTGGAACATATCTCGAGACCAGGTTTTTGCCGTGAGAGGATTCTTTGGTTTGGCAATTCCGTATGGAAATTCGACCAACATTCCGTTTTCGAGAAGTTATTTTGCCGGAGGCTCCAATGACATTCGGGCTTGGCAACCTTATAGTCTAGGTCCGGGAAGTTCGGGAGCCATAAACGATTTTAATGAAGCCAACATGAAACTCACTGCAAGTGCCGAACTTCGGTTTAAAATAGTGAATAATTTTAAAGGAGCTCTTTTTGTCGATAGCGGAAACATCTGGAACACCTTAGATGATGTTACTGATGAAGCAGCTGTTTTTGATGGATTCAGTTCGTTAGAAGATATTGCCGTGGGTTCAGGATTTGGAATTCGGTACGATTTCAGCTTTTTTGTGGTGCGACTGGATTTGGCATTTAAAACCTACAATCCGTCGGATGATGCTGGAAAAAGATGGTTTAGAGATTATAACTTTTCCAACTCCGTTTTAAATATTGGTATAAATTACCCATTCTAAAATTAGAATTATTATTTTTGTAGCTTGAAGTACCCACATTAACTTAAAAAACACATAAAATGGCTCATACTATAAAACCCGGAGTTGCTACAGGCGACCAAGTGCAGGAAATTTTCAGATATGCAAAAGAAAAAGGTTTTGCATTACCAGCGGTAAATGTTACTGGTTCAAGTACCATCAATGGTGTATTGGAAACTGCTGCAAAATTAAATGCTCCTGTAATCATTCAGTTTTCTAATGGTGGAGCTCAATTTAATGCAGGAAAAGGCTTGTCTAACGCCAATGAGCAATCGGCTATTTTAGGAGGTATTGCCGGAGCTTTGCACATTCATACTTTAGCCGAAGCTTATGGAGCAACTGTCATCTTGCATACCGATCATTGTGCCAAAAAATTATTGCCATGGATTGACGGTTTGTTAGATGCTTCTGAAAAACACTTTGCAGAAACAGGAAAACCACTTTATAGTTCGCACATGATTGATTTATCCGAAGAACCAATTGAAGAAAATATTGAGCTTTGCAAAACCTATTTGGCACGTATGTCTAAAATGGGTATGACGCTTGAAATCGAACTTGGGATTACGGGCGGAGAAGAAGATGGCGTGGACAATTCAGATGTCGATAGTTCAAAATTGTACACCCAACCTGAAGAAGTGGCTTACGCTTACGAAGAATTAATGAAAGTGAGTCCACGTTTTACCATTGCTGCTGCTTTTGGAAATGTGCACGGCGTTTACAAACCTGGAAACGTGAAATTGACTCCGAAGATTTTGAAAAATTCACAGGAATTTGTACAACAAAAATTTGGCACAGAAGCCAATCCTATTGACTTTGTATTTCACGGTGGATCGGGATCTACAGTTGAAGAAATCAGAGAATCCATTGGTTATGGGGTAATCAAAATGAATATCGATACCGACATGCAATTTGCATTTACCGAAGGCGTTCGCGACTACATGACTTCTAAAATTGATTATTTAAAAACACAAATCGGAAGTCCGGAAGGCGCCGATTCTCCAAACAAAAAACATTACGACCCAAGAAAATGGGTTCGTGAAGGCGAAGTAACGTTCAACACACGTTTAGAACAAGCTTTTGCTGATTTAAATAACGTAAACACATTATAAGAATTGTTTAAAGTTTAAAGTTGTTGCGATAACTTTAAACTTTAAACCTTACACCAAAATAACATAGAAAATGGCTTGGTTTAAAAGAACAGAAAAAGGAATTACCACTGCAACAGAAGATAAAAAAGACGTTCCAAAAGGTTTGTGGTACAAATCTCCAACGGGTAAAATAGTAGATGCAGATGAGTTGGAACGCAATTTATATGTAAGTCCAGAAGACGATTTTCACGTTCGAATTGGAAGTAAAGAATATTTTGAAATTCTGTTTGACAAAAATGAATTTACAGAATTAGACGCGAAGTTAACTGCAAAAGATCCGTTGCACTTTGTAGATACCAAAAAATATTCCGACCGATTGAAAGAAGCACAAGACAAAACCAAACTGAAAGACGCTGTTCGGACGGGAGTTGGAAAATCAAAAGGCAAGGATTTGGTGGTTTGTTGTATGGATTTTGCATTTATCGGCGGTTCTATGGGAGCTGTAGTCGGTGAAAAAATTGCAAGAGGAATTGATTACTCGATTAAAAACAACATTCCGTTTGTAATGATTTCGAAATCAGGTGGCGCTAGAATGATGGAAGCGGCTTATTCGTTGATGCAATTGGCCAAAACCTCAGCAAAATTAGCACAATTGGCCGAAGCCAAAATCCCATACATTTCGCTGTGTACCGACCCTACAACAGGCGGAACAACAGCTTCTTATGCCATGTTAGGCGACATCAACATAGCGGAACCAGGTGCTTTGATTGGTTTTGCTGGTCCACGAGTGGTGAAAGACACTACAGGAAAAGATTTGCCGGAAGGCTTTCAAACTTCTGAATTTTTGTTGGAACACGGATTTTTAGATTTCATTACCCACCGAAAAGAGTTGAAAAACAAAATCAATTTGTACATTGATTTGATTTTAAATCAAGATATTAGATAAAGTAAAATCCCGATGAAAGTCGGGATTTTTTTTTGGAAGGTTGTACCTCATGTAATTTTTCAAACATCTTCACATTTATTTGTCACTCTGGAAGAGTCTAATCATTTCAAATTAATATATTTACGAACTCCAACACGATTTAAAAAATACAATATTATTCTAGCTAAGCAACCATGATTACTACCGAAAAAGAATATCACGTTATTTTGGAGCGTGTAGAAACGCTTTTGGAAAATCCTGATAATATTGAAAACCAAGATGCGAAAGGGTATGTGGAATTGAATATCGTGTCGGACTTAGTTGCTGATTATGAAGAAGCAAACTATGTCATTAAAAAACCTACGCTTGTAGAAGTTCTAAAACTAAAAATGATGGAAATGGAGCTGAACCAGAAATCATTATCCGAACTTTTGGGGGTAAGTACTTCCAGAGTAAGCGCATATTTAACTGGTAAAAGCGAACCGACTTTGAAAGTGGATCGAACCATCAGTAAGAAATTAGGAATTGACGCTTCAATCGTTTTGGGGATTAGCATAAAGCCTTTTTATTGATTTAAAAATAATATCTAATTATTATCTCAAAAACTATTGATGTTGCTTTGAAAGAATAGAGAGCCCTGCTCAAACAACCTAACTAAAGACAACAAAATCAACAATTTTTTAATTTTTTAAATGACACAACACAAACAAAATTAATCCAACGATAATCACTCTATTCAAAACAACAACGATTTTGTATGTTTTGCGATCTTTCTCTTCCAGCCGTTTAACTTGTTTCTTACGTTCTTCCATTTGGATTATATTCTTATCGTATTTCTTAGAGACAAATTTAAAAAGACGTAAATCAACTTCATTACGGGAAACCACATCCAGCTGTAAAATTATTTATTTAGAATACTTTTTGATATTAAAAAAATTTCAAAATAACTGAAAAACAATTACATAAATTTGACTTAAAGCACATACATGCTGAGAGTTGGCATTATAAAAATTTGAGATTTGTGGTTTTAAAAAAAAATCTGTTAACAAAAATGTGCTTCTAATTTTTATATATTTACCAAAAAATAAACAATTATGAGAAAAGTATTTTTACTATTGTTACTGCCTATTTTATCTTTTGCACAAGAAGACAACGAAAAAATTGCCAAAGGAGAATTGAAATCCAACTTATTTGATTTGGTTGTTGGAAAATCGGTGAATGTGGGTTACGAATATTTCTTAAAAGGCAACCAGTCGTTGCAGTTGGACGTTACCGCTTTTGATACCTATTCGTATATCGATGCGGGATATTTAGACGAAAATAATTTAGTTGGTATTCAAGCCTCCTACAATATTTATTTTTCCAAAAGTAAAAAACACCACGGATTTGTGTTTTATCCCTTTATGAAATACCGCACTGGAACGCAAGTAGTTGACGATTATTATTACAATTACAATCCGGTAAGCGGTCAATATACACCTTCATCAGCCACTTTTGATTTATCAGGTTTCGAAGTGGGATTTGGATTGGGTCATAAATGGCTTTTTAACGACAAAATTAGTTTGGGAGTGGGTTCACAAATTGGTCGAAATTTAACCAGCGATCGAGAATTTACGGACAACTATTCAGAAATAGATTTTAAAATGAATATTACGTTGGGTGTTCGGTTTTAAATAATATTTTATTTACAGTGAAGCAGTGTCAATTTTTTTGGTGCTGCTTTTTTTTTGGTCAAACTCCGACAGCGTTTTAAACGCTGTCGGAGTTGTTTTAATCTTTAATTCTTTGCGAATTTTATACCCTACATAAATAACACTTCCTCCTTTTTTCTTACTTAAAATTGCACATTGTAATTCAATTTGGTCGTTGATTTTACATAAAACCCTGATGTTAAATTTTTTGGGAAAATCCTCAAATGTTTTATTGATCAAGCATTATATAATTCATTCCGTTGTCTTACTTCTTGAGGATGTATTGGTTTTTCGTAAAGAAAAGAAACGTATTTAAAATTACGAAATCATTTAAATAATTCAATTACTTCTACTGTACTACCTTTCCATTTACAAATTGAAATTTGGTTGCAAAAGTCAATTTCCAATAAAAAATCTAATGCTAAATTAAAATTTTCAAACTTATAATCGTTTTTACCTCTTTTAATTTTTTCATTTTTTATTATTCAATCCCATTTAAAATAAAGTTTGTATTTGCCATCCAGTTGTTGTGAAACATAACCTTTATTGTTTCTTGCATCAATATCAAATGTCAAAAGGAAATAATTGTAATTGTTATCTGAGTATTGGCTGTGTTCAATTCATAAGTGCAACAAACTTATTATTTAGAGTTTCAATTG